>CALJVK010000014.1 GCA_937773465.1 uncultured Flavobacteriaceae bacterium
AAATAAAAGAAAAAAAATTAAACGAATTACCCTCGAAATTTATAGTTTTTGCAACTACGAGTCAGTTAACTGATACCATTAGTGAAGGGATGCGGAAAATTAAAAATCAAAGTAAAAATCTTATCCCAAGTAATATTACCACGATACAAGATTTTGAAACCAATAAAGAAAAGGATTTTATGAGTTATGGAAGTAGTACAAAAAACTTATATTTGTTGCTACTCGAAGACTTATAATTTATGAAAGAAGTTATTGTTCGGTTGTTATCTGGAGTAATTTATATTTCGATTATTTTATTTTCACTATTCATGGCTCGTGAATGGTACATCGGCTTACTATTTATTCTTGCGATTATCACTTTAAATGAATTTTTAAAACTGATAAATCTAAAAGGAACAATTGCTTATATCATACTTGCTGTATCATTTTATTTTTTAGCTTATAAGGAAATAAATAGTGTGTTAATTTTAATTTTATTATCGGCAACTATTTTAATAAATCTATTTTTAATTAGAGATATAATGGTCTTGAATAAAATATCCTTATTAAAATCAAAGCGTTATTTATATATTATATTTTACATTATCAGTGGTTTTGTTTTTTTAGCACTAATTCCGTTTACAAATAAGGATTTTGAACCACAAATAATATTAGGCATATTTATACTTGCCTGGACCAATGATACTTTTGCTTATTTAGTTGGGAAAGGTTTTGGAAAAAGAAAACTAATGGAAAAGATATCTCCTAAAAAAACGATTGAAGGTTTTTTTGGCGGTATGGTGGGAGCTCTTTTTGCAAGTTTTATTTTTTTTAAGTTCACATCAATAACTGAATATAGTCTAATATTTTGGTTATTTTTGGCTTTATTAGTTTCTGTTTTAGGGACAATTGGTGATTTAATTCAGTCAAAATTTAAAAGACTAGCTGGAGTAAAAGATAGCGGAAACATCATGCCCGGTCACGGTGGCGTTTATGATAGGCTTGACAGTATTATATTTGCGGGTCCATTTATTTATTTGTTTATAATTATAATAAATTATGTTTCATAAAGAAGGGTTTAAAATTATTACCACAGTTTTTTTAATAAGTGCAATTTTAGCAGTTTCTGCTCACTTCTTAATTGACAATGAATACCTAGAAAAAGGAGTTTTAATAATTGTTTTGATAGTACTGTTTCTAATTCTTCAGTTTTTCAGAAACCCAAAAAGAGATTTTAAATTAAACACAAGCCAAGTTTTGTCAGCTGTTGATGGCAAGGTTGTGGTTATTGAAGAAGTTTTTGAAAAAGAATATTTTAAAGATAAAAGACTACAAATTTCTGTATTCATGTCACCTTTAAATGTGCATGTAACAAGGTATCCGGTTAGTGGAAGTGTTGTTTATAACAAATACCATCCTGGTAAATTTTTAGTAGCATGGCACCCAAAATCCTCAGAAGAGAACGAACGTACTACTGTAGTGGTTAAGTCCTTAGAATTTGGAGAAATAATGCATAGACAAATCGCTGGTGCTGTTGCCAAAAGAATTGTAAATTATGCAGAAGAAGGTCAGGAAGTTTTCCAAACTTCTGATAGTGGTTTTATAAAATTTGGTTCACGTGTAGATATTTTTTTACCTTTAGGTACGAAAATCAATGTGAAGCTTGATCAAAAAGTAAAAGGAGGAATTACCGTATTGGCAAACAATGACAACTGAAGAATTGGAAATAGTATTTAGAAAAGCTGTTAAAAGCGTTAACGATCATAAGGATCCTTTTCCTGCAGATTTATTATTGCGTTTGTATTCTTTTTATAAAATTGCTACTAACGATCAGGATACCCCAAGAAGTAAAACACCTTTAATTAATGCTTTTAAAACAAATGCACTATTTCAAACACAAGGTTTAACTCCTGATGAGGCCAAAGAACATTATATTGAGTGTGCAAAGCACTATTTTTTATATCGAAAATAATTAAATATGATCATTCATCATATAGGGGAAAATAATTCTATTTTAAATAAATTTATTGCAGAGATTAGAGACGCTTCTATTCAGAAAGATTCACTTCGATTTAGAAGAAATATAGAACGTATAGGTGAAGTTCTAGGATATGAACTCAGTAAATTTGTTAGGTACAATAACAAGAGTATTATTACTCCGTTGGGAATTAAAAACATCCCTCTCCCAGCTAATAAAATAGTAATATGTTCTATTTTACGAGCTGGTTTACCCTTACATCAAGGCTTATTAAATTATTTTGATGACTCAGAAAATGCTTTTATTTCAGCATACCGACACCACCCAAATCAAGATAATAATTTTGAAATCAAAGTTGAATATTTTGCAGCTCCTTCATTAAAAGGTAAAACCCTATTATTAGCAGATCCCATGTTAGCAACTGGTCAGTCTTTAGTTGCAGTTTATGAAGCTATCAAAAAGCAAAGAGACATCGATGATATTCATATTGTCGCTATCATTGCTAGCACTGAAGGAATCGGTTTTATTAAATCTCATTTTCCTGAGCACACGCACCTTTGGATCGCAGCAATCGATGATCAACTAGACGAGCAGGGGTTATATTGTCCCAGGATTAGGTGATGCAGGTGATTTGGCATTTGGATCAAAACTTTAAAACCCTAACCTATTAATGAAATACGCTCCTTTTTTAAATTACATTAAAAATTTCGTAGACTTAAATGAAAAAGAAATAACTTTTTTACGTTCATATACCAATTATAAAAAATATTTTAAAGGTCAATACATAGTTCAGCAAGGTGAAGTTTGTAACCACACCAACTTTATAATTTCTGGATGTACTGAAAATTTTTATATTGATCAAAAAGGTCAAGAACATATAGTAACATTTGCAATTGAAAATTGGTGGTCGTCAGATATTAGTAGCTTTATAACCCAAAAACCTTCGGACTTTAATGTTAAGTGTCTCGAGGATACAGAAGTCATTCAATTTACTTGTCAAAATCAAGATGAAATTTTTAAAAATATTCCGAAAATGGAAACACTTTTTAGAAAATTATTAGAAAAAGCGCTGGTCTCTTCACAAAAAAGAATTGTCAATAATTTTAGCCTCTCTGCAAAAGATCAATATATATATTTTAAAAATCAATATCCAAACATAGAGCAAAGAGTCCCTCAATACATGGTAGCCTCTTATTTGGGCATCACAAAAGAATTTTTAAGTAAAATTAAAGCGCAGTTAGTTAAGAATAAATCGTAAGCCAGCTATTTTGATTTGTTAATCTAGTTTATTTTTTAAAAAAATATTATTTTTCATATTTGTAGTCTATAAAATATAAACCAAATTTAAAATTAAAACCAAATTTAAAATGAAAAACAAATTTAAAAAATTATTAGCATTACTATTGATTGTTTTCGGCAGCTATTCTTTTACAACAGTATTGAATGAAAAAATAGACATCAATGTCGATAAAAGCAACTTGCATTGGAAAGGTTTTAAAGTAACTGGTTCTCACGAAGGAAATTTAAGATTTGAATCCGGAACATTGACTTTTACAGAAGATGGAAAGTTAGTTGATGGAACATTTCTAATTGATATGAAATCTATGGAGTGTACAGATCTAGAAGGTGAATATAAAGAGAAGCTTGATAGACATCTAAAATCAAAAGATTTTTTTGGAACCAATGAACATCCAAGTGCTACCTTACAATTCAAAGAAATAACAGTAAGTGGCAAAAACTCTTACAGAATTAAAGGTGATTTGACCATCAAAGGAATTACGAATAGTATTGAATTTGATTTTTCAATTTATGGCAAAAAGGCAACTGCAACTTTAAAAATTGATCGAACTAAATACGATATAAAATACGGGTCAAGCTCATTTTTTGATGGCTTAAAAGACAAAGCTATTTATGATGATTTTGACATAAAAGTAGATTTAGAATTTTAATACAACACTATAATATGAAAAATACAGATAGACCAAAATGCGGTTGTGGTAATACCCAGGATAGTAACGGATATTGTGATGGTTCTCACCAAAACAAAAAAAAATAAGACTTGTATAAAAATGCAACGTAAATTTAAAAAAAGCCCTTAATATTATAAGGGCTTTTTTTATAATTTTAATCCTTCTAAACTTCTTTTTATAGTTTCAATTTTTGCTACGGCATCTGCTTCTTTTTGACGTTCGATTGCTACAACATTCCCTGGAGCATTATTAACAAAACGTTCATTACTCAATTTACCTTGAATACTTTTTAAAAACCCTTGAGTGTATTTTAATTCTTCTGAAAGTTTTACTATTTCATCTTCAATATTTATAGAACCCTTCATAGGGATAAAATATTCATTAGATTTAACTCTATAAGTTAAAGCACCATCTATTTTTTCAGAAATGTAATTTAATTTTTCAATATTACCCATTTTCTTGATTACAGAATCAAAAGATTTAGTAGCATTAATATTATTTATAACTGATAAATTTATCGTTTCTTTAAATGATATATTTTTCTCTTTTCTAATCGTCCTAATTCCTGAAATAACTTCGGAAGCAATTTCAAAATCTTTTAAAATACCATCATCAACTGCTTCTATAGAGGGATATCTTGAAACAATTAAAGCTTCATCTATTGATCTATCTGATATTTGATGCCAAATTTCTTCAGTAAGAAATGGCATAAAAGGATGTAATATTTTTAAATTATTCTCAAAAGTAATGATAATAGCATCAAATGTTTTTCTATCCATTGGTTTTTGATAACCTGGTTTTACCATTTCTAATAACCAAGAACAGAAATCATCCCAGATTAACTTATAAATAGTCATTAATGAATCTGAAAGGCGGTATTTTGAAAAATGATCTTCCATTTCAGCAAAAGCACTTTGAAATTTAGAGTGATACCATTCTAACGCAATTTTACTAGACTCTGGCTGCTCAATACTATCACTTAGCTCCCATCCGCTAACTAATCGATACGCATTGATTATTTTATTACTAAATGCTTTCCCTTGTGCCAACTTAGTTTCATCAAACAATAAATCGTTTCCAGCACCAGAACTTAATAGCATCATTCCAGCTCTTACTGCGTCTGCACTATAATCCTCAATCAATTTTAAAGCATCAGGAGAGTTTCCTAATTGTTTAGACATTTTTCGCCCTTGATCATCTCTTACAATACCTGTAAAATATACATTATTAAAAGGCTTTTTATTTCTAAATTCATAACCTGCAAATATCATCCGTGCTACCCAAAAGAAAATAATATCTGGACCTGTAACTAAATCATTGGTCGGATAATAATAATTAATTTCTTTATTATCTGGGTTTCTAATTCCATCAAAAACAGATATTGGCCATAACCACGAAGAAAACCAAGTATCAAGAGCATCTTGATCTTGTTTTAAATCTTCACTTTTCAATGTTGAATTTCCAGTTTTATCTCTAGCAATTAACAATGCTTCTTCTATATTCTCTGCAACTACAAAATCTTCTTTAGCGTCGCCATAATAATAGGCTGGAATTTGTTGTCCCCACCATAATTGACGTGAAACATTCCAATCTCTAATATTCTCCAACCAATGACGGTAGGTATTTTCTATTTTTTTTGGAAATAATTTAATTTCTTCTGTTTCCAGTACTGCTTTTAATGCAGGTTTCACCATCTCATCCATCTTCAAAAACCATTGATCTGAAAGTCTTGGTTCAATTACTGCTTTTGTTCTTTCTGAAGTACCTACTTTATTTAAGTGGGTTTCAACTTTTAAAACACAACCTAAAGATTTTAATTCTTCATATATTTCATCTCTTACAACAAAACGATCTTTCCCTTGATAATGTAATCCGAAACTATTTAAGCTAGCATCTTCATTAAAAATATCAATTACTTCAAGTTTATGTTTATCACCTAAAGCTTTATCATTTATATCATGAGCTGGAGTTACTTTTAAGCAACCTGTACCAAAATCTACATCTACATAATCGTCTTCGATGATTGGAATAACACGATTACATATAGGAACAATCGCTTTTTTTCCTTTTAAATGCGTAAATCTTTCATCCTTAGGATTGATACAAATAGCGGTATCTCCTAATATGGTTTCAGGACGTGTAGTCGCAATTGTGAGTGTATCGTTAGTATCTTCAATTTTATAATTTATATAGTATAATTTTCCTTTTTGTTCTACATATTCAACTTCTTCATCTGACAAGGTTGTTTTTGCTTCTGGATCCCAATTAACCATCCTAAATCCTCTATAAACTAAGCCCTTGTTATAAAGATTCACGAAAGTTTTTATAACAGATTCACTCATGTCATCATCCAAAGTGAATTTTGTACGATCCCAATCACAAGAACAGCCTAATTTTTTTAATTGTTCTAAAATTACTCCACCATATTCATCAGTCCAATCCCAAGCATGCTTTAAAAATTCATCTCTAGATAAATCGTTTTTATCAATTCCCTGTTCTTTTAATTTCGCGACCACTTTTGCTTCTGTAGCTATAGATGCATGATCCGTACCAGGTACCCAACAAGCATTTTTACCTTGTAAACGAGCACGACGAATTAATACATCTTGAATGGTATTATTAAGCATATGTCCCATATGTAAAATACCTGTCACATTTGGAGGTGGAATTACAATACTATAAGGCTCTCTTTCATCAACTTCTGAATGAAAATAATTATTTTCCATCCAGTAGCTGTACCATTTATTTTCAATATTTTGAGCATTATATTTCACTTCTAAAGCCATTTTGGTCTGATATTTGAGTAGTAATTTGCAAAAGTAAGTATATCCTTATGATTATAAAAGTGAATGATATACTTTGCTAGATGTTTTAAAGTTAACTACTTTAGCATTAAATAAACACCTTGATATGAAAAAAACAGTAATTATAGCATTAATCGCTTTTGTAGGATTAGTACAGCAAGTAAATGCACAAGCAAAAATTGAATTTAAAACAGACATTATTGACTATGGCGAAATAGCAAAAGGAAGCGATGGAGTAAGAGTTTTTGAGTTTACAAATACTGGAGACGCGCCATTAATTGTAAGTAATGTAAAATCATCTTGTGGATGTACTGTCCCTTCAAAACCAAAAGGAGCTATAGCTCCTGGAGAATCTAGTACTATCGAAGTGAAATATGACACTAAAAGAATTGGGCCTATTAGAAAAACAGTAACCGTTTATTCCAATGCAGATCAACCTATATTTTCTTTAAAAATTAAAGGAAAAGTACTTGCAACGGATGGTGATAATGGAAAAAGTGTTTTAGAGAAAACAAAATAAATTTATTCTAATTAGAAGTAAAAGGGATGTTATTTTATAGTAACATCCCTTTTTTTAGTTTAAAACAGGGATGTTAAAATAAATTTTTTTCTAAGAATTATATTGTTCCTTTTAATTTTTAAGGTAATTTTCTTACCAGCTTTAGAGGAAAACAAACCAATAATCTGATATAAATTATATTGATAAGCTTGTGATCCATTTACGGATAATATCTCATCACCTTCTTTTATGCCCGCTAAATAAGAAGGAGATTCTTTTCTGATTTCTGAAACAACATATTTTGGTTCAAGAGAAAAATCATAGGTAGAGGAAACGGTAATATTTGTTGCTCCATCAATTTCATTTGATCTATTTTTAAAAGAATCTCTTTTATTCTTTATCAATACGACACCATCATGCTTAATTGTTAATCCACTCATATTATAATAAAATGGATCCTTGAATTTATTATTCTTTTTTAAACTTATTTTTTTTAGTGGGTAATTCATTATAATGGTAAATCTATTTAACAATTCTCCTCCAATACTGCCATCTCTTTCTTTAAATAGTTTAATGTTTTCTATCGATTCTTTATTTGGGAATGCAACTTTTATATTGGTCATTTCAAAATTACCAATACTCATTTTAGGAATTTTGGATCGTTTACCAAAAATATCTCCACTCAAACCTTGACCAAGAAAATCATCAAACCATTTATTTTTAAGATTTATTTCAAGAATAGCGTCATCAAATAACCAAATGGCATCACTAGATCCGGAATCTATAAGTAACGTAAAAACATCGCTCTCATTTCCATAGATATTCGTAACATTTAAATATGGCTTTTTATTATGAAAAGTTAAATCAAAAACTTCACATTTTTTACATTCTTTTTCGACGTAGTTTCCTGGTGCATACAAAAATATTTTCCTTGTATTATAGTTTGTTTTGACTACTAAATTTTTAAAAAAATCGTAACCTATGATTCCATGAATTGGTATTCCCATTCGTTTGGAAAGACTAAGTGATTTATCAAAAATAACAAAGATTGTATGGTTAATATCTGTAACCTTACCAATCTTTATTCTATTAAGACTACTTTTTAAAGCTGGAATACTACCTCCTTCTCCTAATCCTCTTAAACGAATAAGTTTTGAATCGTTAAGCGCTAAAGAATCAATCTCAGACAAACTAAACATTATGGTTGAGCTTACCCCGGTATCTAATAAAAAAGTAAGTTTTGTTCCGTTAACTTCAACAGGAATTACCACCAAATTATTAATTAATTTAAATGATATTTTATCTTTTTTTTTGTCTTCAGGAAAAAAAAAACCGCTTTGAGCAATTCCCTTAGTTGATAACACATAAAAGAATACTTAACAGAATGATTTGGCGATTTATTTTAAAAGATGTTTTAATATTGTTAATATAAGTAATTTTATCAAAAGACTCTTTAATAGAACTAAAATTTAAGAATTATTTTGCAACTTTGCTTTTAAATACAAAACGATGCCATCAATATCTTCCAAAGGATTAAAAATGCCAGAATCACCAATTAGAAAATTGGTCCCATACGCTGAAAAAGCAGCTAAATCCGGCAAAGAAATATATTATTTGAATATTGGCCAGCCCGATATTAAGTCGCCAAAAGTTGCCTTGGATGCTGTAGCCAATCATCAACTTGAGACATTAGCTTATAGCCGATCAGAGGGCTCAGAGGAATATCGTGAAAAAATTGCTGCATACTACAATCGAAATAATATACCAGTAGCTGGCAACGATATTATTGTAACCACTGGAGGAAGTGAAGCATTATTATTTGCCATGGGAACCATTTGTGATCAAGATGATGAAATCATAATTCCTGAGCCTTTTTATGCAAATTATAATGGATTTGCCACTGCATCTGGAGCAAATATTGTGCCGGTAATTTCAAAAATTGAAGATAATTTTGCATTACCTCCTATTTCAGAATTCGAAAAATTAATTAGCCCAAAGACTAAAGCAATTATAATTTGTAACCCTGGTAACCCAACTGGTTATTTATATTCAAAAGAAGAAATAAAAAAACTGGCTTCTATCGTATTAAAACATAATTTATTTTTAGTCGCAGATGAAGTTTACCGTGAATTCACGTATGATGGAGAAGCTCATTATTCAATTTTACAAGAAGAAAGTCTTGCAGATAACGGAATTATTA
>CALJVK010000015.1 GCA_937773465.1 uncultured Flavobacteriaceae bacterium
AGGAAATTACTCAATCAGTATTCATGAAGGTAATGGAGATTTTCTATTTGAAAAAAAATTTTCTGTTTTAAACCAATTGATTTCAACAAGTATTAAAATAAAAAGATCCAATGATCTGAAAAAAATCGAAAGTCATCAAAGCATTGACATCTCCCTTAAGTGCGATAATTGTAACGAATTCAATGGTAATTCATCTGATTTAAAACTAGTACTTATCAAAAATAATAACTGGAATAATTTTAAAGTAATTCAAAAACCTGATTATTTCTTAAACAACACCCTGATTTTTAAAAATATTTTGTTTGAAGCCGGAAATGAATTTCTAAATTTCGATAATTCTAAAATAAATTCCACAAACATCAATGTTTACAAAACTGAACTAAACGATGTTTATGAAACTTTTTTAAGAACTGATGTTGATAGAAGGAATGGTATCTACCAATACAACCCTGACATCAATGGTTCATTTGTAATTAATAATAAATTTGATAACCCGGAAATTGAAAATGATTATTCGCTTGTAAAATTTAGTTTTAAGCCTAAGTTGCTAACCAAAAAAGACAGAGTATTTATTATTGGTGAATTTAATGATTTTACTTTATCAAAAAAGTATGAACTAAAGCTTATAAACGATAGATTTATTGGGGAATTTAAATTTAAGCAAGGGTTTTACAACTATACTTATTGCTTTATTGGACCAGGTGAAGAATTAATGTTTTATTCAGGAAATTTTTGGGAAACTGAAAATAATTATACCGCGCTAGTTTTTCATAAAAAATTAACTGAAAAATATTATAAATTAATTTCAATTAGTGAGAGTTCTAGTGTTAATATTAAAAATTAAAAGAACTGTTTAAATTCTTATTTTAAATATATAACTTAGCCACAATGATTAATCACGTTACTAGAGGAATTAATATTTCTGTCAAAGTTTTTTTTGATGGCTCTTATTTCAAAAACTATATTTTGAACTACTCTTTTAGTTATACAATTTCTATAGTAAATCAAAGTAAAAATTCAGTCCAACTTAAATCAAGACATTGGAGGATTTTTGATTCTTTAAATAGTGATATAATAATAGATGGAAAAGGTGTGATTGGTGAAAAACCAATTATTAAGCCTGGAGATTCTCATGAATATTCATCAGGTTGCTTAATTAAATCAACTGTTGGTGCTATGAGAGGATTTTATAATATGATAGATATAAATACAGGTAAAAAATTTAGAGCATATATTCCAACTTTTAAATTAAATTCTCCACAAGCCCTCAATTAAAAATACAAATAATAATGAAAAATTCTATGTTTAAGATCCCAGAGTTAAAAAATGAAGATATTAAAGATTATTTAAAAAATTCTAATGAAAGAATTGAAGTTGAAAACACCTACGATTCGATGTATAGTCAAAATATAAAAATTCCACTTTACATTGGTGAAAATGAAATATATACTGATGAAAGAAAAAATATTACCCCACCTCATGATCATAAAATGGTAGTCGGAAGTTTTTCTGTCTGCAACAAACAACATGTAAAAGATGCAATAAACAATTCATTAAGTGTTAAAACCAAATGGACAGAAACATCATGGCAAGAAAGAGCTTCAATATTTTTAAAAGCCGCAGAACTAATAGCTGGACCATATAGATCAAAAATAAATGCTGCAACTATGATCGGTCAATCAAAAACAATTTTTCAGGCAGAAATTGATGCTGCGTGTGAACTTGTAGATTTTCTTAAACTTAATATAGTTTATATGAACGATATTTATCAAGAACAGCCTATTACTGTTGGGGAAGTTTCAAATAGATTAGAATACAGACCATTAGAAGGGTTTGTTTATGCTATCACACCTTTTAACTTTACAGCTATTGGCGGAAACTTATGTGCTAGCGCTGCTCTTATGGGTAACGTTGTTTTATGGAAACCTAGCGACCATCAAGTTTACAGTGCTAAGATAATTATGGATGTTTTTAAAGAGGCAGGTCTTCCAAAAGGAGTTATAAATCTTGTTACTGGCGATCCAGTAATGATTTCTGATATTGCATTAAAAAACCCAAATCTTTCTGGTATTCATTTTACAGGGTCAACAGGTGTGTTTAAATCTCTTTGGTCAAAAGTGGGATCCAATATTAACATTTATAGAGACTATCCTAGAATTGTTGGAGAAACTGGTGGAAAAGATTTTATCTTTCTCACATCCAACAGCTGATTCAAAAATAGTTTCAACAGCGATAGTTAGAGGTGGATTTGAATATCAAGGGCAAAAATGTTCAGCAGCATCAAGAGTTTATATACCTAAATCAAAATCTAAAGAAATTATTCAAAATTTAGAAAATCAAATTAGTACTATCACTATGGGTTCTCCCAGAGATTTTGAGCATTTTATGACTGCAGTAATTCACGAAGATTCTTTTGATAAAATAGTTAAGTACATT
Organism: uncultured Flavobacteriaceae bacterium; assembly: GCA_937773465.1. Next base: position 2,437 of record CALJVK010000015.1, read on the forward strand.
GAAACAACTAAAAATTCTAGTGACGCAGAAATTATTATTGGAGGAGATTATGATAAATCAAAGGGGTATTTTATTTCACCTACAATAATCCTAACATCTAATCCAAATTTCATAACAATGGAAAAGGAAATATTTGGACCTGTTGTAACAATTTATATCTACGAAGATAATGACTGGAAGGAAACATTATCATTAGTAGACAAAACATCAATGTATGCTTTAACAGGAGCTTTTATTTCTAATGACAGAGAAACAATTGATTATGCGTTAAAAACTTTAAGATATAGTGCTGGTAATTTTTACATCAATGATAAACCATCTGGAGCGGTTGTAGGCCAACAGCCGTTTGGCGGAGCAAGAGCATCAGGAACTAATGATAAAGCAGGATCAAAACTAAACCTTTTAAGATGGGTTTCTCCTAGATTAATTAAGGAAAATTTTAATCCTCCTAGTGAATATCCTTATCCGTATATGGCATAGGTAAGTAAACTATTTTTTTAGTATCAAAAAAAGTATCGTTAAAATAGCTATTGATTTTAAAGGATTTTACATGTTTAAAACCCTTTAATTCTTTTGTTAAATCACCTCCCTTTAAATATAAAATTCCGTTTTTCATTTGATGTTTGTTTTCAAATGAAAATTTACCATCAACTATTTTAACAAAATTTGACATATTTGTAACAGCTCTACTAATAATAAAATCGTATTGCTGATTAACATTCTCTGACCTAATTTTTTCAGCTATAACATTTTTAAGACCAAGGGCATTAGCAATCGCTTGAACTACTTTAATTTTTTTTCCAATTGAGTCAGTTAGATGAAATGAAACTTCAGGAAACATAATTGCTAAAGGAATTCCTGGGAACCCTCCTCCAGTACCAACGTCAAGTATTTTAGTCTCAGGCAAAAAATTGATTACTTTGGCGATACTTAAAGAATGCAAAACATGTCTAGTATTTAGTTCTGAAATATCTTTTCTAGAAATAACATTTATTTTATTATTCCAGTTTTCATACAGCATTGTCAAATCATTAAATTGTGTAATTTGATAATTTGTTAGGTCAGGAAAATTAGATTTTATGATGTTCAAAACTTTTTTTAATTTATTCAAAATTACATCAATATTTTTATCAAAAAATATATCTTTATTTTAAATTAAAGATATTTATGATCAATAATGTAAATGCAATTAAATTCTCAAGAAATGATTCTAAAGAATTTTTTAAAACTTTAAATAAAAGAGTTAATAATTATTTCAAAGAAAAAAAAATTACAAAAAATGGTAATTGGAAACTTTGGGTAAAAACAATTGTTATGTTTAGTTTACTCATAACTCCTTACGTTTTGATATCCGTTTTAACAATTCCAAGCTGGCTTCAGATATTATTTTCAATTGTTATGGGCATCGGCTTAGCTGGTATTGGAATGAATGTAATGCATGATGGAAATCATGGTTCATTTTCTAATAAAAAATGGATAAATAGACTAATGGGAGGTAGTATATATTTATTAGCTGGAAACAGGTATAACTGGCAAGTTCAACATAATGTTTTACATCATACATACACTAATATTCACGGTCATGACGAAGATTTAGAAGCAGGAAGAATTATAAGATTCTCAAGGCACTCAGAATGGAGATGGTTTCATAAATTCCAACATTATTATTCTGTTTTACTATATGGATTATTGACAATAAACTGGGCAATTACCACAGATTTTCTTCAAATGAAAAGATATATGAAAAAAAAATTATCACATGGTAAATTCCCGAACCCATTTGTAAATTGGACGAAACTGATAGTATCTAAAATACTTTATTTTTTGTTCTGGATTTTTATTCCAATTTTAATTTTCAATGTAGTTTGGTGGAAGGTTTTATTATCATTTCTCATAATGCACTACACCGCAGGACTAATATTAAGTTTAGTTTTTCAATTAGCTCATATTATGGATGAGGCTGATATGCCATTACCTGATTCAAATGGGAATATAAAAAATAGCTGGGCAATTCACCAACTAAACACTACTGTTAATTTTGCTGCAAAAAGTAAATTAGTGAATTGGTTTACAGGAGGTTTAAATTATCAAGTAGAGCATCATATTTTTCCAAATATTTCTCATGTACATTATGATAAAATTGCTAAAATTGTTAAAAAAACTTCTAGCGATTTCAACCTTCCCTACAACGAGTTTAACACATTTTTTGATGCAATAAAAGCTCACTTTAAATTTCTTAAAACCATGGGTGTAAAACCTCAAAATGCTTAATTTAAATGATAAATAAACTTTCTAAAAGAATTAATAATTTACCTGTTTCTGCAACACTCGCAATGGCTGCAAAAGCAAGAGAATTAAAGGAAAATGGTATAGACATAATTGGCTTAAGCCTAGGAGAACCAGACTTTAATACGCCTGATTTTATCAAAAACGCTGCTATTAAAGCAATAGAAGATAATTATAATTCATATACTCCTGTAGATGGATATGTTGATTTGAAAAAATCTATTTGTAAAAAATTTAAAAGAGATAACGATTTAGAGTACAAACTTGACCAAATTGTTGTTTCTACAGGAGCTAAACAATCTATTGCCAATACCGTTCAAGTATTAGTAAATCCAGGTGATGATGTTTTACTTGTAGCGCCATATTGGGTAAGTTATTCTGCAATTGTTACTCTAGCTGAAGGAAATCCGATTGAAATCAGATCTGATATTTCTAGTGATTTTAAAATCACTCCAGTTCAATTAGAAAATTCAATTACTAGTAAAACTAAACTCGTAATTATAAACTCTCCAAACAATCCCAGCGGTTCTGTATATTCGGAAAAAGAATACAAAGCACTGGCTAAAGTTTTAGAAAAATACCCAGATATATTTATACTATCTGATGAAATTTATGAGCACATAAATTATGGTATTCCACATTTTAGTTTTGCAAAAATTCCATCCATGTATGAAAGAACAATTACTATTAATGGGTTAGCAAAAGCATTTGCCATGACCGGATGGAGAGTTGGTTATATTGGTGCACCAAACTGGATAGCTAAAGCATGCACAAAAATGCAAGGACAAATCACTAGTGGAACAAACTGTATTGCTCAACGTGCTTGTATAGCTGCTCTTGAAGCACCTGTTAGCGAAATTAAATACATGATAGATGAATTCAAATCAAGAAGAGAATTGATAATTAAACTTTTAAAAGACATAAAAGGATTTAAATTAAATGAGCCAAAAGGGGCTTTTTATGTATTTCCTGATATATCATCATTTTTTGGCAAAACCTTGAAAAATAAAAAAATTAATAATGCCTCTGATTTTGCTATTTATTTACTTGAAAAAGCACATGTTGCAACTGTTACAGGAGAAGCTTTTGGTTCTCCAAATAATATAAGGATATCATATGCTGCTTCAACTGAAAATATTCAAAATGCTATTCAAAGAATTAAAAATGCAGTGGAAAATCAGTGATCTCTCCAAAAATAGGGTGTAAATAATATTAATACCGTAAATAATTCCAGCCTACCTATTAACATTAAAAAAGAGCACCAATATTTTCCAAGAACAGGCAAACTTTCAAAATTACTTATGGGACCAAGAGTTCCCAAAGCAGGACCTACATTTCCAATTGATGATGCTGCACCACCAATAGCAGATTCAAAGTCAAGACCTAATAAACTCAAAACTCCAGCACCTAAAATAAATAATATCAGGTATAAAATAAAGAAAGCTAAAACATGAATAATAATTGGTTTTTCTACAACAGAATTATTATGTCTTAAATGAAAAATAGCATTTGGATGTAGAGACCTTTTGAACTCTAACATACCATTTTTTATTAAAATCAAATGTCTCAATACTTTTACTCCTCCAGATGTTGAACCAGATGAGCCTCCCATGAACATAATACCAAAAAACAACATAGTTAAAAAAGGAGTCCAAGAAATAAAATCTCCAGTTACAAAGCCAGTCGTAGTAACTAATGCTACAACTTGAAAAAGTGAATGTCTAAAACTGCTTTCAAACTTTCCTAAAACCATGGGGTGAAAGACATCAGTTTCATTTAAATCAACTGAGAAAAATAATACCGAAGTAACAATTAAAGTAAAAACTAGAATAAAAGAAAAATACCATTTAAATTCAGTGTCTTGAATAATTTTCTTGAGTTTTCCTGTAAGTCCAAAATATATAAGTATAAAATTAGTTCCTGCTAAGAACATAAATATAATAATAATGTACTGAATAAGTGGAGTATCATTCCAATACCCAATACTTTCATTTTTAGATGAAAAACCACCAGAAGCAATATTACTCATCGAACTGTTAATTGCATCAAAAAAACTCATTCCAGCAAGTTTTAATAATACAGTCTCTAGAACTGTTAATCCAATATAAATCATCCAAAGTCTTTTAGCAGTATCACTAATTCTGGGGTGTATTTTATCACCACCTATCCCAGTGCCTGGTGCTTCAGCAGAAAAAAGTTGCATACCGCCAATGCCTAATAAAGGTAAAATAGCTATGGCCAATACAATAATACCCATACCACCAAGCCAATGAGTCATGCTTCTCCAAAAAATGATACTTTTTGGTAAAGCTTCAATATCATTTAGTATTGTTGAACCTGTTGTAGTGTAACCAGACATGGTTTCAAAAAGAAGGTTGGGAAAATAAGTAATAGAATTCGTTAAATAATAAGGAAGCATTCCTGAGAAAACCATAGTGAGCCAGCCAATTGTAACAATTAGATAACCGTCACGTTTATTAATTTGTCTAATATTACTTTTTGTCAATTTCATTAATAGCCAACCTATTACAATTGTAATAATAGCTGAGGTGGTAACTTCTTTCAAAACACCATCATTTGTAATAAAACTAACAAAAGAAGAAGAAAGCATAGCTAATCCGTTGAACAACAACAAAAGACCTATGATATATAAGATTAATTTTCTATTGAGTTTAAACATAAATAGTTATAAAAATAAACTTTCCACCTTCTTTAATCCCTCTGGAGTTGAACAAACTAAAACTCTATCACCAATTTTAATTTCAAAATCACCTAGTACAATTAATCCATTTCCTCCTCTGATCACACCACCAATTATTGCGTCTAAAGGAAAATTTAAATCAATAATTTTTTTGTTTAATACTTTAGATTTTTCATTTACAACAAACTCAACAATTTCGGCATCCATATTGCTTAGTTTTGCTAATTCAACAATTTCACCCTTTCTTACATATTTAAAAATATCATTAGCAGCTAAAAGTTTTTTATTAATTAATGTATCAATTCCTATTGACTGCGAAAGATTGAAATAATCCATATTTTCAACAAGAGCTATAGTTTTTTTTATATTTTTAGACTTTGCCATTAAACAAGACATAATATTTGTTTCAGAATTTCCTGTAGCAGCAATAAAAGCATCCATATTATCTAGATTTTCTTCAACTAAAAAATCAATATTTCTTCCGTCAACATTTAAAACCATAACATTATTAAGATCTTCAGCTAATTGAGTTGCTTTATCTTTATTTTTTTCAACCAACTTAACATTTAGTCCTTTTTCACTTAGATCTTTTGCCAATTTTGATCCAACTCTTCCTGCACCAAGTATCATAACATTATTAATTTCTTGCTTTACAGAGCCAATTAAATTGTATAATTCATTTAATCCTTTTTTATTGGTTATAAAATAGACTTGATCCGATTCACAAAAAATAGTATTTCCTCTCGGAATTATGGTTGTTTCACTATCTTCTCTTTTAAGGGCAATAGGCATAAAGTGAATACCCGGAAAAACAGAAGCAGCTTCCATAACTGTTTTACCAATAAAAGGGGCGTTTTTTGATAATTTGATACCCATCATTTTTAATATACCCTCTTCAAAATCATGACTAGTGGAAAATGCTGATTCATTAATTAAATGTTTGATTTCCTCATTAGCTAAATTTTCTGGAGATATCAACACATCAATTCCAATAGAATTAAAATCTATTGAATTTGAATTTTCCATAAATTCAACGTTAGAAATTCTTGCAATAGTACGTTTTGCACCTAGTTGTTTTGATAAAAAACAAGTGGTAAAATTTGTAGATTCCGAACTTGTGAGTGAAACAACTAAATCAGAATTTTCAACATCAGCTTTTTTCAGAACTGAAATTGAGGTGGAATCTCCTTCAATAGTTTTAATATCAAGTTTATTTTCAGCAAAATTAATATTTGACTCATTATTATCAATTAAGGTAATATCTTGAGATTCAAATGAAAGCAACTTTGCTAAATGATATCCAACTTCGCCTGCTCCGGCAATTATGATTTTCATAAATACAACATGGTATTACAATACAAATATACTTGATTTTAAAAAATGAAGTATATTTTTTTAATTATTATCATTCTTAAACATAATTTTCTTTACTACATTTGAGTGTAAATGAAAATATTTTCACTTTTTTTATCTCTTTTTTTCTTGTCATTAAGTATTTATTCACAAAAAAACAACGCAAAAATCAGTAACCTTCAAAATTTTGATCAAAAAAAACTTCATTTTGGATACTATGTGGGTGTAAATAACTACAATTACAAACTAGATTATATATTAAATCCAGAAAAAAAAACTCTAATTAGTGATCAGACAGGTATTAATGTAGGTTTAATTGGAGATTTAAAATTGAAAAAAAATCTTAACTTAAGATTTGAACCCGGACTATACACAAATAAATCTGATATAGTTTTTTATGATAGACAAAATTTCACAAAAAACAGTGATACTTTAAGATCAATAAAATCCACCTATATACATTTACCACTTTTAATAAAGTATAGTGCTAAAAGATATAATAATTTAAAACCATATGTCCTAGCTGGATTATCAACATCCTTTAATCTATCCAGTAATCAGAACAGTCCTGAAGACAATAATAATGATGTGTTTAGATTAAAAACCAATACCTTTTACTATGAGTTAGGTTTTGGAATTGATTTCTATCTTCAATATTTTAAATTTTCTCCCTCTATTAGAGGAGTTTTTTCATTGAAAAACGAATTGGTTCCTGACTTAGATCCTAACAGTCCCTGGACAGGGAATATTGATAAAATGTCTGCTAGAGCAATTTTTATAAACTTTTCTTTTCATTAAACTTTCTTGAAAACTCTGATAAAACAATGCCTACTGAATTGGAGAGGTTTAAACTTTCAGGATAACTATCATGATTGAATCTTGGAATTGTTAACTTAACATCAAGCAAAACCCTAAGATCATCAGAAATACCATTTGCCTCATTTCCAAAAACTACAATTCCTTTACCTACACTAATTTTATTTTCATAAACAGATTCACCAGCAATAAAAGTTCCAAATTTTTTTAACGATTTTGATTTTAAAAACTTTGATAAATCTAAGTATGTGATATTAATTCTAGATAAAGAACCCATTGCGGATTGAACAACTTTTGGGTTGTAACAATCTACTGAATCTAAAGAACATACTATGTCTTTAATTCCAAACCACTCGCATGTTCTTATAATAGTTCCTAGATTACCGGGGTCGTTTATTGATTCCAAACAAACTAATAAATAATTTTCATTTAAAGGTTTTTCGTCTGGCATTTTAAAAATTGCTAAATGATCATCTGGATTAGTTAAAAAACTAATTTTTCCTAGTTCAGATTTTGATATTTGATTTACATCAATCATATTAAAATCATTAATATTGATTGAAAACAATTTATGTAAATCAAATGATGAATTAATAAATTCAGAAACTGATTTTCTCCCTTCTACAACAAACATTTTATTCAAATGACGTTGTTTTTTATTTTTTAAACTTTTAATCAGCTTAATTTCGTTTTTGCTAAGCATTAATAATGATGTATTTTTGAATTATAATTGTAATGTGAAAAAATTTATAACAAAAATAACATTATTTGTAACTATCAGTCTTTCAATTTTTAGCTGTAGTATAACAAAAGATCTAAATCAAGGTGATTTAATTCTAAGATCAAATGAGATTTTTATAAATGGTTTACAAATTTCAGCTGACTCATTGTCTCCCCTTTTAGCTCAAAAAAAAAATACTTACTTAATTGGATTTCCTTTAGCAGGCAAACTATATCAATCATCAAAAAAAAATAGTGATTCAATATTTAATACTTGGATTAACAAGAGAGTTTACAGAGAAAAAAAACTTAATTCAGTACTTTCTAAAAAACAAGTTTCACAATTAAACAAATATTATAAAGACTTAAACAATTGGAAAAAAAAGAATGGAGAAAAATTAGAAATTATTGATTCTGTAAAAACAAAAATTTCAATTGAAAATTTAAAATCATACTATAAAAATAATGGATATTTTAATTCTAAAATATCTTCAAAAGTAATTATTAATCAAAATAATAAAAAATTTGGTAAAGTTATATACGATGTAAAGACTGGTAATCAATATATATTAGACAGTATCTCAACAAATATTGAATCGGAAATTTTAGATTCTATATATAATTTAAACATAGAAAAATCAATATTAAAATCAAATACAATTTTTAATACTAAGAAGTTTGAATTAGAAAGAAACAGAATTGATAATTTATTTAAAAATTCTGGAATTTACGATTTTCAAATAAATTCTATTTCTTTTAAAATAAATCTAGATACAACAAATTTAAATTTCAATATTCCAGTTGAAATTATTATTAAAGAAAAAGGTTTAAATAAAATTTATAAAAAACATACTGTAAACAAAATTAATTTATTCATAGAAAAAGAAGAGTTAATCAATGAAACTAAAAAATTATTTAAATACGATTCTATTAATTTTTTCTCTAATTCTACTTTAGATTATAACCCTAAGGTATTATCAGATTTGATTTTGGTAAAGGAAAATGATTTTTACAATGATTCTAAAAGATCCGAAACAATAAATCAGTTAAATAATTTTGATAATTTTCAATACCCATCAATTAATTATAGTTATGTAAACGAAACGGATAAACAATTGGAGGCTAATATATTTTTAGTACCTAAAAAAAAATATTCGTTTAGATTTGGTTTAGACCTGAAACACTCAAATATTGAGGATATTGGAATAGCTTTTGAAACTTCATTAATCAATAGAAACATTTTTAAATCTGGAGAAAAATTAGAATTTACCACTAGAGGAACTGTTGGAAAATCAGCAAATACTACTATTTCAGAATACGGATTTGACTTAAGGCTAAAATTCCCAAGACTTTTTCCAACAATTAACTTGAAAAAAATTATTAAGACAGAAAACAAACCAATTACATATTTGAATATTGGAACATCAAATCAAAAAAATATTGGTCTAGATAGACAAAATTTTAAATTTGATTTGAATTATGAATGGACAGATAAAAAATCTAGAAGAAACAATTTTAGTTTAATAAATATTGAATTTGTAAATAATAAAAACATCATTAATTACTATAATATATACTCAAATTCATTTAAATCTATTAACGATATTGCCAAAGCCTATAATACTCCCTCAAATTATTTTGATATAAATAACAACTTAATTATTCCTGATGGAATTAATTCATTTATCAATGATGTTGTTTTAGAAGAGTTTTCGGTATCAAAAGATGATTTCAATAGGGTTAATTACACAAATGACAGAAAAAACAGGTTAACATCTAATAATCTAATTATAGGTTCTAGTTTTTCTTATTCAAATAAGTTAAGACAAAATATCTTTGACAACAAGTTTTCGGAATTTAAATTAAAAGTAGAGCTCTCAGGAAATATTGCTAATATTGCTAGTAATCTTTTAAATGTTTCTAAAGATGAATTTGGTAAGAACAAATTATTAGGACTAGCCTACTCTCAATTTATCAAAACTGAGATGGGTTACATTAAATATTGGTCAATTGGATTAAACTCGAAAATAGCTTTCAGATCATTTTTCGGAATAGCGATCCCTTTTGGAAACTCAAATAATATTCCTTTTTCAAAATCCTTTTTTGCAGGGGGATCAAATGATAACAGAGCATGGGAAGTTTATAGACTTGGACCTGGGAGTAGTGAAGCTTTAAGTGAATTTAACGAAGCTAATATGAAAATAGCTATGAACATTGAATATAGATTTAAAATTCTAGGCAAATTAGATGGCGCCGTTTTCGGAGATTTTGGAAATATATGGAATGTATTTGATGATACTGATAATTCTAAAAGAACATTTGATAGTTTTAAAGATTTTGATGAAATAGCTATTGGAAGTGGATTAGGATTACGATATAACCTTGGATATTTTATTTTGAGACTAGACATGGGGCTAAAAACCTATAATCCTATACTCGAAGCCAAAGATAGATGGTTCACTGATTTTAGTTTACAAAAGGCTGTATTCAACATTGGTTTAAATTATCCTTTTTAGGATCAATAATTCTTTTTATTTTAGCGCACTAATCAAAACTCAAAATGAATAATAAAATCAAAGGTGGTGTTGCTACGGGAGACGAAGTTCAAGAAATTTTTAAACTAGCAAAAGCGAAAAAATTTGCGCTTCCTGCAGTAAATGTAATAGGATCAAATTCAATTAATGGAGTTTTAGAAACAGCATCAAAATTAAATGCTCCAGTAATTATACAGTTTTCAAACGGTGGAGCCATATTTAATGCAGGAAAGGGACTGTCAAACGAAAATCAAAATGCTGCAATTAAAGGAGCTATAGCTGGTGCAAAGCATGTTCACGAACTTTCAGAAGCGTACAATGTTCCGGTAATTTTACATACAGATCATGCAGCAAAAAAACTTTTACCTTGGATTGACGGATTACTTTTAGCAAGTGAAGAACACTTTGAGAAAACAGGTAAATCTCTATTTAGTTCACATATGATAGATCTTTCTGAAGAACCAATTGAAGAAAATATTTCTATTTGTAAAGAATATTTAAAGAGAATGAGTAAAATTGGTATGACTTTAGAAATAGAATTAGGAATTACAGGTGGTGAAGAAGATGGAGTAGATAACACTGATGTAGATGACTCAAAACTTTATACTCAACCTGAAGAAGTTGCATATGCATATGAAGAATTATCTAAAATAAGTGATAAATTTACGATTGCTGCTGCATTTGGAAATGTTCACGGAGTTTACAAGCCTGGAAACGTAAAACTTACCCCAAAAATTTTAAAAAATTCTCAAGATTATGTTTCTAAAAAGTATAATTTAGATCATAATAGTATAAATTTTGTATTTCATGGAGGATCTGGCTCATCTGTTGAAGAAATTAGAGAAGCAATAGATTACGGTGCAATCAAAATGAATATAGATACTGATATGCAATATGCATTTATGTGTGGTATCCGAGATTATTTTAACAAAAATAATGATTACTTGAAATCTCAAATAGGAAATTCTGAAGGTATTGATATTCCTAATAAAAAATATTATGATCCAAGAGCTTGGTTAAGAAAAGCAGAAGAGAGTTTTATATCAAGACTTACTCAAGCATTTGAAGATCTAAATAACGTAAATACTTTGAACTAAATTTGGTTTAGTATATTTGAAAAAACATCCTTTATATGGCTTGGTTTAAAAGAAAAACAAAAGGAATACATACTTCTACAAAAGAAAAGAAGGACACGCCTGAGGGTTTATGGCATAAAACACCTACTGGAAAAATCATTGATACTGAAGAATTAGAAAATAATTCTTTTGTCTCACCAGAAGACGGTTTTCACATAAGAATTGGTAGCCAAGAATATTTTAATATATTATTTGATGACAAGTTTAAAGAAATAGATCAAAATATTAAATCTAAAGATCCTTTAAAATTCACAGATAAAAAATCTTATAAAGAAAGAGCAAAGGAAGCAAGAAAAAAAACAGGACTGAAAGATGCTATAAAAGTTGCTGTAGGAAAATCATATGGTGAAAATGTTGTAATAGCATGTATGGATTTTAATTTTATTGGTGGATCTATGGGTTCAGTTGTTGGTGAAAAAATTAGTAGAGCTATTGACACTGCAATTAAAAAGAATCTTCCTTTGATTATAATTTCAAAATCTGGAGGAGCTAGAATGATGGAGGGAGCCATTTCTTTAATGCAAATGGCCAAAACATCTGCTAAACTAGCTCAGTTAGCTAATAATAAATTACCATATGTATCTCTATGTACAGATCCAACAACTGGTGGTACAACAGCATCTTTTGCAATGCTTGGAGATATTAATATTTCTGAGCCTGGAGCGTTAATAGCTTTTGCTGGGCCAAGAGTTGTTAAAGATACCACAGGAAAAGACTTGCCAGAGGGTTTCCAAACTTCTGAATTTTTATTAGAACATGGGTTTTTAGATTTTATAAGTTCTAGAACTGAACTCAAGAAAAAAATTAATCTTTATTTTGATTTGATCCTTAATAGACCATTAAGGTCAATTTAAAATTACATATATACCAAATTTAATCTTATATTTGCCGCGCTAATTAAAAATTAATTAGCTACATAAGAATCATTTATAACAATATTGGCATGTATTTAACAAAAGAAAACAAAAAAGAAATTTTCAAAGAACACGGAAAATCAGAATCTGATACTGGTTCGGCTGAAGGTCAAATTGCATTATTCACAAAACGAATAAATCACTTAACTGAACATCTTAAAAACAACAGAAAAGATTTTAATACAGAAAGATCTTTAGTGATGATGGTTGGTAAAAGAAAGAGTTTATTGAGTTATCTAAAGAAAAAAGATATTAATAGATATCGTGAAATAATCAAAAAATTAAACTTACGTAAATAGTTTTACATAGTTTTTCATTGGTATTCTACTTAAGACACAACACAACTTAATTAATTTAATGAAAAATATGAAAATCAAAACTTATAATGAATCCATCGATTTAGGAGATGGAAGAGTAATAACTCTGGAAACTGGTAAACTTGCTAAACAAGCACACGGTTCAGTAGTTGTTCAAATGGGAAAAGCAATGCTTTTATGTACTGTAGTTTCTAACTACGAAGCAAGCAATGTTAATTTCCTTCCTCTTACTGTAGATTACAGAGAAAAATTTGCTGCTGCAGGAAGATATCCTGGTGGTTTTTTTAAAAGAGAAGCTAGACCAAGTGATGGCGAAGTGTTAACTATGAGGTTAGTAGACAGGGTTTTACGCCCTCTATTTCCAAAAGATTATCATTCTGAGGTTCAGGTTATGATACAATTAATGTCTCATGATGAAGATGTAATGCCTGATGCTCTTGCAGGACTTGCGGCATCTGCTGCTATCCAATTAAGTGATTTCCCTTTTGAATGCGCAATATCAGAAGCTCGTGTAGCGAGAATTGATGGTAAATTTGTTATTAACCCTAGCAGAGCTCAATTAGATAATGCTGATATTGAAATGATGGTTGGTGCTTCAGCTGATTCAGTAATGATGGTTGAAGGAGAAATGGATGAGTGTAGCGAAGAAGAAATGGCGGAAGCAATCAAATTCGCACATGAATCAATAAAAATTCAAATTAAGGCACAAGAGAGATTAGCAGATGCAGTTGGGAGAAAGCAAGTAAGAGAATATGAAACTAGTAGTAAAAACGAGGAATTAGCAAAAGTTATTCACGATGCTTCATATGATAAATGTTATGCTATAGCTAAAAAAGGAACTTCTAAAGCTGAACGTAGTTTAGCTTTTTCAAATTTAAAAGAGGAAATCAAATCGTCTTTTAGTGAAGAGGAGATTGAAGAGCACGGAAAACTAATTGGAGAATACTTCAACAAGTCTCAAAAAGAAGCTATTCGTGAGCTCACGTTAAGTGAAGGAGTAAGACTTGATGGAAGAAAAACTGATGAAATAAGAGATATATGGTGTGAGGTAGACTACCTACCTTCTACTCATGGATCTGCTGTTTTTACCAGAGGAGAAACTCAAGCTCTAGCTACAGTTACTCTTGGAACATCAAGAGATGCTAACAAAATTGACATGCCTTCTTATGAGGGTGAAGAAAATTTTTATTTGCATTATAACTTTCCACCATTTTGTACTGGTGAGGCAAGACCTCTCAGAGGAACATCAAGAAGAGAAGTTGGACATGGTAACTTAGCTCAGCGAGGTTTAAAAGGAATGATTCCTGATGATTGTCCTTACACTGTTAGAGTGGTAAGTGAAGTGCTTGAATCTAACGGTTCCTCTTCAATGGCAACAGTTTGTTCAGGAACTATGGCGCTTATGGATGCAGGAGTTCAAATAACTAGACCTGTTTCCGGAATTGCAATGGGACTAATTTCTGATGGAGATAGGTATGCAGTTTTAAGTGATATTTTAGGTGATGAAGATCATTTAGGAGATATGGACTTTAAAGTTACTGGAACTTCTGAAGGAATAACTGCTTGCCAAATGGATATTAAGATTAAAGGATTATCATATGAAATCTTAGTTAATGCACTAAAACAAGCAAGAGATGGAAGACTTCATATCTTAAATAAAATAACTGAAACTATAGAAAGACCAAATGCGGATGTTAAAGCACATTCTCCAAAAATGGTTACTAGTAGAATTCCTAATGAATTTATAGGACCATTTATAGGACCAGGTGGTAAAGTAATTCAAGAGTTACAAAAAACAACTGGTTGTACAATCGTTATAAACGAAGATCCTGTAACTGAAGAAGGAATTGTAGAAATACTTGGAACTGACCAAGAAGGAATTGATTCTGTTCTAGCTAAAATAGATTCGCTTTTATTTAAACCTGTAAAAGGTGATAATTATAAAGTTAAAGTAATAAAAATGTTAGATTTTGGAGCTGTAGTTGAATATCTTGATGCTCCAGGAAATGAAGTTTTATTACACGTAAGTGAAATTGCTTGGGAAAGAACAGATAATGTTAGTGACGTTCTTAAACTTGGAGATGAATTAGAAGTTAAATACTTTGGAACAGATCCAAGAACGAGAAAAGAAAAAGTTTCAAGAAAAGCTTTATTGGATAAGCCTGAAGGTTATGTTGAAAGACCACCAAGGGCTCCTCGATCAGACAACAGAGGAAGAGATAATAGAAATAATAACAGAGGAAATAGATAATTGAATTTATAATTATTGTAACCTTTTTATATATTTTAACGTATAATAAGTCTAATACATCACAATGAGACAATTAAAAATAACCAAACAGGTAACAAATAGAGAAACTGCATCCTTAGATAAATACTTACAAGAAATTGGGAAGGTCGACTTAATTACCGCAGAAGAAGAGGTTGAATTAGCTCAAAAAATTAGAGCAGGAGATACAAATGCATTAGATAAACTTACAAAAGCAAATTTAAGATTTGTTGTTTCTGTTGCAAAGCAATATCAAAATC
Organism: uncultured Flavobacteriaceae bacterium; assembly: GCA_937773465.1. Next base: position 17,743 of record CALJVK010000015.1, read on the forward strand.
AGGGACTGACTCTTCCCGATCTTATAAATGAAGGAAATTTAGGTTTAATAAAGGCTGCTAAAAGATTTGATGAAACAAGAGGATTTAAATTTATCTCATATGCAGTTTGGTGGATTAGACAATCAATATTACAAGCTTTAGCAGAACAATCAAGGATAGTTAGACTTCCTTTAAATAAAATTGGTTCTATTAATAAAATTAATAAAATGTATGCTTTTTTGGAACAGGCTAATGAAAGAGTTCCATCAGCAGAAGAAATTGCTAAAGAGTTAGATATGACAATTTCTGACGTTAAAGAATCTATGAAAAACTCTGGAAGACACGTGTCTATGGATGCGCCATTAGTTGAAGGAGAAGATTCAAATCTTTATGACGTTCTTCGTAGTGGTGAATCACCAAATCCTGACAGAAATTTATTACATGAATCCCTAAGAACTGAAATTGAGAGGGCTCTTGAAACTCTTACTCCAAGAGAAGCTGACGTAGTTAGATTATATTTTGGCTTAGGTGAGAAACACGCTATGACTTTAGAAGAAATTGGAGAAACATTTGATCTTACTAGAGAAAGAGTAAGACAGATTAAAGAAAAGGCTATCAGAAGACTTAAACATACTTCAAGAAGTAGGATATTAAAAACTTATTTAGGTTAATAATGAATATAATTGCTCCATCAATGCTTGCTTGTGATTTTGGAAATCTCTATAGTGAAATTCAAATGGTAAACAAAAGTGAAGCTAACTGGTTTCATATTGATGTGATGGATGGAGTTTTTGTGCCAAATATTTCTTTTGGAACTCCAATAATGAAAGTTTTAAAAAAAAATGCAAAAAAAACTTTAGATGTTCATTTAATGATTGTTAACCCTGATAATTATTTAGAAAGCTTTGCTGAACTTGGTGCAGATATCCTAACTGTTCATTACGAAGCTTGTACTCATTTACACAGAACTGTTCAGAGAGTCAAAGATTTAAAAATGAAGGCTGGTGTAGCTATAAACCCTCACACTCCAATCTCATCATTAAAATCGATTATTAAGGAACTTGATTTAGTGTGTATAATGAGTGTTAATCCTGGATTTGGTGGCCAGTCATTTATAGAAGGAACATATGCTAAGGTTGAGGAACTTAAATCATTGATCGAAGAACAAAATTCTAAAGCAATCATTGAAATAGACGGTGGTGTTAATTCAGAAAACGCAAAAAAACTGATTGATTGTGGTGCTAACGCCCTAGTTGCTGGAAGTTTTGTGTTTAAATCTAAAAATCCCGCTGAAACAATTTCTGATCTATCCTCTCTAATTAATTAATTTAATTACAAAGTTTTTAATTAATTTAATACATATTTTAAAATATGTATTCAAAACCCATTAACGTTATTGGTGTTATGAGTGGAACCTCACTTGATGGGCTTGACTTATGTTTAGTATCATTTGATAGCGATAATTATTCTAAGTTTAAAATCTTAAATAGTGAAACTTTCAATTATTCATCTAATTGGATAAATAAACTTTCAAATGCTATTAATTTAGACGAAAAGGATCTTAATATTTTAGATCATGAATTTGGAAAACTAATTGGCAATTACATTAATAAATTTATAGCTGAAATAGGAAATCCAAAAGTCGATTTAGTTTCTTCTCACGGTCACACAGTTTTTCATAAGCCAGAAAAAGGTATAACCAAACAAATTGGAAATGGTGAAATAATATTTAAAAATATAAACTCTAGTTTAATATGTGACTTCAGAACTCAAGATGTAGAACTTGGAGGGCAAGGTGCCCCCTTAGTACCTATTGGAGATTTAAACCTCTTTAAAGAATTTAAGTATTGCTTAAACCTTGGGGGTTTTAGTAATATTTCAATAAAAAAAAATATATCAATTAAGGCTTTTGATATTTGTCCTGTCAATACAGTTCTAAATTATTATTCAAAAAAACTAGGTAAACCTTTTGATGAAAACGGAAAACTTTCTGAGAAAGGAAGTGTGAATGTTAATTTATTGAAAAAATTGAATTCCTTAGACTATTATAAACTTAAGGGACCAAAATCATTAGGAATAGAATATGTAAACGCAAACATATTACCAATAATAGATTCATATTCAATTAACAATCATAATGTATTAAAAACATTTGTCGAACATATAACAGAACAAATTAAAAATTCAATTAAAGGAAATATAGAAAACGAAAAAATATTGGTCACAGGAGGAGGAACATACAATAAAACTATAATTAAGAAATTAAAAAGCAAGTTAAGATGTGAAGTAATTATACCAGAAAAACAAATCATTAATAATAAAGAAGCTTTAATTTTTGCTTATATGGGATTACTGCGATTTGAGAATAAAATAAATTGTTTAAAAAATGTTACTGGCGCATCTAGAGACCATTCTTCTGGAAAAATTTTTAAAAGTTAATATCTATTTCTGACTGTCTAATTTGTGAAGTTTAATGTTTCTCCACTTAACCTTAATTCCACCGCCATCATGAATTTGTAAAGCAATTCTACCATTAGCTTCACCAATTTTTTTATCAGTATAAGAAATCATTTTTTTACCATTTAACCAAGTAGTAACTGTTTGATCTTGAACTTTTACAGTAAGCTTATTCCAATCGCCCATAATCAAAGATGAATCTTTACCAAAACTAGGCTTTACAAGCCAACCTCTGCCGTATGACTCGTATATTCCTCCTGTGAATGATCCTGGTGGAGCTACCTCAACTTGCCAACCACTAACTTTAGTGCCTTCAATAGTTGATCTAAAAAAAACACCACTATTTCCATTAGCCTCTTGCATAAACTCAAGGTTCAAAACAAAATCCTTGTAATAATCATCAGTACCTAGATAACCGTATTCAGCATTTGGTCCACTTTCACATATCAACAAACCGTCCTCAACGTACCACTTTTCAGTTCCATAAATAATCCAACCACTTAAATCAGCACCATTAAATAAATTTATAGTATTTGCTTTATTTACTACTGGCTCATTTTTATTTGAACTATCATTACTATTAGTATAATGATTATGTGTTTCAGGTGAAAACAGAGACAAAGAAGCGCATGAGTAGGAGTAAATAATAACTAGAGTCAACAAAAGATATTTTATGTTTTTCATTTAATATTGATTTAAATTGTAAATTTAATATAACAGTAAATATAAATTAAATGAACATAAATAGTATAAAATCATTTTTTTTTTAACTATTATCATTCTAGTTAATAATTCAAACTTATTTAGTCAATATAAAGCTGGTATAATATCGACGTTGCAGTCTACATATTCAGACAAAAACAATTTAAAAAATATCAAAGAAAAAAAATACTTAAATCAATTTAATATTATGAGAAAAACTGTAACAACTTTATTACTAATACTAATAGTATTAAATATTAACGCACAAAATAGAAAAGAATTTTTTAAAAGCCCCAAAGGGGTGTTCTTAATTTCTTCAGATTTACACATTCATTCTGTATTCTCTGATGGAGAAGTTTGGCCAAGTATAAGAATTAAAGAAGCTAGAAGAGATGGTCTTGATTTAATCTCTCTTACTGAGCATTTAGAATATTTGTCTTATAAAAATGACATGAATATAACCGATAGAAATAGGTCATTTGAAATTTCAAGTTCGATGCTAAAACAGGAAGAAGCTTTAATGGTGATAAATGGTACAGAAATCACAAAACCTATGCCCCCAGGGCATTTTAATGCTGTTTTTATTAAGGATGCTAATTTAATTATTAATCCGGATGGAGAAAAAGCCATAATTGAAGCAAACAAACAAGGAGCCTTTGTGTTTTGGAACCATCCTAATTGGGTGGAAAATAGAGACGATGCAATAGCACGTTTTGATAAGCTACATGAAAGATTATTAAAAAAGAAATTGTTTCACGGAATTGAAGTAGTAAATGAACATACCTACTCAGAAGAAGCCCTAGCTCTTGCTCTTGAAAACAATTTAACCATTATGGGCACAAGCGATATCCATGGTTTAATAGATTGGACTTTTGATAAAGAAAAAAACCATCATAGACCAATAACATTTATTATATCAAAAAATATTACAAAAAAAAGTATTAGAGACGCTCTTTTTTCGCAAAAAACTTTCGTATGGCACAGGGATATGTTAATCGGAAAAAAAGAAAACCTTTTGCCTGTAATTGACAAAAATCTAACTATTACATCAAATGGATATTATAAAAAGATAGTAACTATTAAACTTAAAAATCACAGCGTAGTACCATTAAAACTGAAATATACAGGTGATTATACTTTTCATAGCTATGGTTCAGTAATAGAAGTTCCAGCAAATGATGAATTACTAATAACAGTAAAAACAAAAGAAATTTTAAATTCAATTAAAATGTCTTTTGAAATATTAAATATAATTGTGGAACCTAACAAAAATTTAAAAATTACAAAAACAGTTAAACTATAATTATTGCAGAGAAATATCTAAAATTAAATCATTTTGAAAGACAAATGATGCCTCATCAAAACTTGGCTTTCTGAACCTTATTATTTTGTTTGTTGAAAAACCATATTGCTCTTTTGGAATTCCTAAAAAATTGTAATCCATTTTATTGTTAAAATTTTTATCTAAATAAATTGAAACTAGATATTTTCCTTTTGGTAATTTAATTGTTTTATTAAAATATTTTTGGTTAACATTTTCTTTAAATCCATATTTAAATCCATTTTTTGATTCTGAACTATCTGATTTGTTAGAATTAAATGCATTAGAATCTGTCCATATTGCAATAAATAAACTACCCTTAGTCTTAATGTTTTTGATATTTAATGTTATATCATAAGATTCTATAATGTCTTGACAACTTAAGCTTGTTATGTTTAAAATAAAAAATAGATATAAATAAAACCTCATAAAAAAATAAATTATTAGTGACCCAGAGAGGATTCGAACCTCCAACCGTCAGAGCCGAAATCTGATATTCTATCCAGTTGAACTACTGGGCCGATTTATTACATTAGTTTTGAGCGAACAATATTAGATATAGTTTTTCCATCAGCTTTTCCCGATAGCTTAGTTGATGCAATTCCCATTACTTTACCCATATCTTTCATTCCCTCTGCTTCAGTCTGATTTATAATTTCAATAATTATTTTTTCTAAGTCTTCTACACTAATTTGAGCTGGTAAAAATCTTTCAATTATCTTGGACTGTCTAATTTCAACATCTGCAAGTTCTAGCCTGTTTTGTTTATTGTATATCTCTGCACTTTCTTTTCTTTGTTTAACCAGTTTTTGAAGAATTTTAACTTCTTCAGATTGACCAACATTTCCTTCTGAACCTTTTTGGGTTTGTGCTAATAAAAGTGCTGACTTAATTGCTCTTAAAGATTCTAATTCACTCGCATTCTTTTCTTTCATTGCTGAAATAATTGAATTAGATATTTTGTCTATCAATTTCATATCTTTTTTGTTTTAATCTACGTTATCATGTAAAAAAGAATTGTTAGTTCTTAAGTTAATTTCTCCATTAGAATCTTCACTGACAACTGTTCTGGAAGATTTAAATTGATCTACATTACCTAAACTAACACCAGCTCTTTTAAAAGCAGGTTCGTTTTCCATAGATCTAATATTATTAGCTTTTGCAAAATTGTAATTATATTCCTTCAGTTTTATTTTTCTTTCTTCGGTTCGTTTAGACAATCCATCAGCTATGGAGCTATTTAAAGGATTTAAAACAATTTCTTTATTATCAATATTTATTTCAGACAATGAAGGTTCAGTCAATTTACTTTCAATTTCATAATCGTCAATACCAGATTTATTAGCATTTATTCCATTAACTTCAGTTACAGGGATGATATGAATCGGATTAATAACTTCTATTTCATTTACATCTTCAATTAACTCGTGAACAATCTTGCCTGATTCAATTATTTGTTTTTTTAATGGCATATCAAAGTCAAAAGAAACTTGATCAATAGGTTCAACCTTCTCTGGCTTAATAACTTCAATTTTATTTACATTAACAGGAATATCATTAATTTCAATTTCATCTTCACCGATTGTTAAATTCAACTCTTCATAATCTACATGAATGTCATTTATTAACTCAGAGTTTTCTGAATTTTCAATTTCAGAATTAGTGTTTTTAAAATCAATAGAATTAGAGGCAAAATCAAATTGTAAAGAATCCTTTTTGTCTGTAAGAATATCGGAGCTGAGATTATGAACATATCCGCTATTTTCATCAAGATTATGAATTATTTTTTTTGGGTCTGAATGAATAATTTCATCTTGTTGATTTGGATCAAAACCTGTCGCTATTACAGTTACAGAAATTGAATTTTCTAAACTCAAGTCTTCTCCAACACCCATTATAATATTTGCTCCATACCCAGCTTTTTCTTGGATGTAATCGTTTATAAGACCAATTTCATCAATAGTTATTTCTTCTTTTCCTGAAACAATTAGTAATAACACATTTTTAGCTCCGGTAATTCTATTATCATTTAATAAAGGTGAATCAAGAGCAGAAGAAATAGCTTCAATCGACCTTTTACTTCCAGCAGCCGTAGAAGAACCCATAATAGCATTTCCACTATTAGATAATACAGTTTTAGCATCTTTTAAATCAATATTTTGAGTATAATGATGCGTAATAACTTCTGCTATTCCTCTGGAAGCAGTTGCTAATACTTCATCTGCTTTTGCAAATCCTTCTTTAAAACCTAAATTTCCATAAATATCCCTTAAATTATTATTATTAATTACAATTAAAGCATCAACTTCCTTTCTTAATTTTTCGATTCCAGTTTTAGCCTGTTGTTCTCTAATTTTGCCTTCAAATTGAAACGGCATAGTTACTATTCCTACAGTTAAAATACCCATCTCCTTAGCTAGTTTAGAGATGACTGGCGCCGCACCAGTACCTGTTCCACCACCCATTCCTGCAGTAATAAAAACCATTTTAGTATTGGTTTCAAGCATTTTCTTTAAGTCCTCAAAACTTTCAACAGCTGCCTTTTCTCCAATTTCAGGATTAGCTCCAGCTCCTAAACCCTCGGTTAACGAAATACCAAGCTGAATTTTGTTTTCAACCCTACTGTTTTCTAAAGCTTGTGAATCAGTATTACAAACAACAAAATCAACTCCCTTAATCCCCTTGGAGTGCATATAATTTATAGCATTACTTCCACCTCCACCAACTCCGATGACTTTTATTACATTACTTTGATTTTTTGGTAAATCAAATGGTAAATTATTTATTTCTGGGTTTAATTGCATAATCTTTAATTTATTCGGCGTTATCTAAAAATGTTTTTATTTTTTCGGTAAACTGTTCAAAAATTGTTAATCTTTCACCTTGATTTGTATCATCAATTTCTTCAAGTTCATGATTTTCTATATCGTCTTCTTTTTTATTATTTTTTTTGCTAATTTTTGTTGAATTCATAACCAATCCAACTGCGGTTGCATACATAGGACTTGAAATATCTATTGAATTATTTCCAGCCAAATGTTCACTCGGGTGACCTAACCTAGTATCCATACCTGTTATGTATTCAACAAGTTGTTTTAGATGTTTTAATTGACTTCCTCCACCTGTTAAAACAATTCCTGCAATTAATTTCTTTTTTTGTTCTTCGTGTCCATAATTTTTAATTTCAATATAAACCTGTTCAATAATTTCAACAACTCTAGCATGAATAATTTTTGATAAATTTTTAAGTGTAATTTCTTTTGGATCTCTTCCTCTTAAACCTGGAATTGAAACAATTTCGTTCTCTTTATTCTCACCTGGCCAAGCAGAACCAAACTTGATCTTTAATAGTTCAGCTTGTTTTTCTATAATAGAACATCCCTCTTTTATATCTTCAGTTATAATATTTCCTCCAAAAGGTATTACAGAGGTGTGACGAATAATTCCATCTTTAAAAATAGCTAAATCAGTTGTGCCACCACCAATATCAATTAAAGCAACACCTGCCTCTTTTTCTTCTTGACTCAGAACAGCATCAGAGGAGGCTATAGGTTCTAAAGTAATTCCTTCAAAATCAATCCCAGCACTCTTAATACATCTTGCAATATTTTTAATAGAGGAAACTTGACCAACGACCACATGAAAATTTGCCTCTAATCTTCCTCCGAACATTCCAATAGGTTCTTTAATTTCAGCCTGACCATCTACCTTGTAATCTTGAGGCAATACATGAATTATTTCTTCACCTGGGAGCATAACTAATTTATAAACTTGATTTATTAGCTTATCTAAATCTTCATTATCAATAACCGTATCAGAATTAATCCTTGTTATATAATCACTATGTTGTAGACTTCTAATGTGTTGACCTGCAATACCAACAATAACTTTATCAATTTTTTCAGAAGAATTTAGTTCCGCTTCACTAACTGCTGATTGAATTGACTGGATAGTTTGAGTTATATTATTTACTACTCCACGATGAACGCCTAAACTTTTAGATTTACCTATTCCAATAATTTTTAATTTATCATACTCATTTAAAGAGCCAATTAAAGCAACTATTTTAGTAGTGCCTATATCTAATCCAACAAATAAATTTTTTCTGTCCATATTTATTTTCTTTGTATTATAACTTGATTTTTAAAATCAAGATTAACAGATCTCAAACTATCTAATAAACCTGAGGAATAAACAGTATTAAAAAATGCTTTATAATTTTTAAATTTTAATATATAATTTTCATCACTATTTAAATTCAAATTATATTGAAAACCATCAATATTAAATATTAATTTATTTTTTGCTTTAGTTAATCCGGCAATATGTTTTGATAAAAATTCATCATTTTTAATGTATTTACCTAAATCTCCTAACATTTTTAAATCAATTGAATCTACTCTACTTAAAATAATTGGGGTTTCTTCTGAGAAATTTTTTGATAATGGCATTTTTTTTCCATCAGCGTCAATATAATATTTATCTCTTAACACTCTAAACACCGGATTTTTTTCTTTAATATTTACTCCTAATTTTCCTTCAACACTTAGTGACACTTCAACTGAACGCACATATTTATTTAATAAAATTGTATGTTCAATATCCTTCAAATTTAAATTACTTTTCAAAATTTCATTTGAAAATAATTTACTTTGTGTTAACAATTTATTAACCGAATCTTTTGAAATAAATTTAAAGACTGAATCAACATAACTCAAATCATTAAATTCAATACTCCTACTCTGATTTTTATTAAAACTAAATAAAGTCAACAAACTGACTATCAATATTAAAAAAGATATTTTAAGAACATTTAAATTCATATCAATTAAGTATATTGTTTTTAATTAATTCAACTTCATCTGAAATATCACCTGCGCCCATTATTACAAAAACTTCAGATTCAGATTCTTTTAAATAATGTGATAAATCAGATTTTTTTAATACTGATTTATTTTTATTATTTATTAATTCTAATAATTTAGAAGAGCTAATGCCTGTTATAGGTTTTTCTCTTGCAGGATATATTTCAGTTAAAATGATATTATCAAATTTTGATAATATTTCTGCAAATTCAGACATAAAATCTCTTGTTCTTGTATATAAATGTGGTTGAAAAATAGCAGTATTTGACTTATCTGGATAAAGGTCTTTTACGGTATCGTAAACGACTTTAATCTCACTTGGATGATGAGCATAATCATCAATAATTATTTTAGGTGACTTTAAAGCATAACTAAATCTTCTTTTCACTCCTAAAAATGTAGACAAAGAATTTGTAATGGAGTTATCATCAATATTCAGTTCTCTTCCTATAGCGAATGCTACTAGCGCATTTAAAGCATTATGTTTTCCAGGCATATTAAACTTTATAGAAGCTATTATACTACCATTATGATTTATATCGAAAAAAGAAGAATAGTTTGTAGCAGAATAATTTGAAATAAAATATTCACAATTGGAACTAAATCCATAAGAAACTCCTCCTAATAATGTTTTTTCATTTGAAAATAATATCCCTTCAGATTTAATATTATTAATAAATTGAAAAAATGATTTTTTTAATTCTTCTTTAGAATTGTAAATATCTAAATGATCAGGATCAACAGACGTTACACAAGCTATATTTGGAAATAAGGTGTGAAATGATCTGTCAAATTCATCAGCTTCAACTAAAATAACATCATTCCCATTTTGTATTAAATTTGAATTATAATTTTCAGAAATTCCACCAACAAAAGAAGTAAAGCTTAAGTTATTATCGAAAAGAATATGTGACAAAATTGATGAAGTTGTTGTTTTACCATGGGTCCCTCCGATTGCAATACAAAACTTGTCTTCGGAGATAAGCCCAAGTAATTCTGATCTTTTTAAAATCTTATATCCTTTGTCTTTAAAATATTTAAACTCTTTATTATATTGAGAAATAGCAGGCGTATAGACCACTAAAGTATCTGATGTGTTTAAAAACTCAGGTGGAATACTTAAAGTATTATCTACGTAGTGAATTTCAGCCCCCTTTTGAGAAAGTGATTTAGTTATCAAAGAATTTACTTTATCATATCCTGCGACAAATTTATTCGCGTTAATAAAATAAAAAGCCAACGATGACATACCAATACCTCCTATTCCTAAAAAATAAATTCTATTATAATCTTTTATCATTTTAAAAAATTTATAATATGGTTAACAATATCATACGTGGCTCTAGGTCTTTCATTTTTTTTAATTGAATTCGATAACTTTAAAGAATATTCTTCGCTTGAAAATATCTTATCAAAAACTCGATTAAACTTAATATTCAAATCTTTTTCTTTAACAATTTCTGCAGAATTTAAACTTACAAGAGACATTGCATTTTTAGTTTGGTGATCCTCCGACACGTTAGGAGATGGAATAAAAATTACTGGCTTACCAACAATACATAATTCAGAAATTACACTTGCACCAGCTCTTGATATAATAAAATCAGCTGCTTTATAAGCATAGTTCATTTTTTTAATAAATGGCTTAACTTTTATTATATCACTCTCCAGAGATTTATATTTATTAATATAATTATTTCCACATTGCCATAGTATTTGAAGATCTAATTTTTTAAAATAACTTAAATTCAATTCAATAAATTCATTGATTTTTAGAGCACCTAAACTCCCTCCTAAAATTAATAAGGTTCTTTTATTATGATTTAGATTAAAAAAATCTATAGATAATTCCTTTGTTATTTTTGATATACATATTTCTTTCCTTACGGGATTTCCGGTTAATAATAATTTAGATTTTGGAAAATATTTTTCCATTTTTGAATAAGAAACGCAAATATGATTAACTGACTTAGAAAGGATTCTATTTGTAACTCCTGGATATGAATTTTGTTCTTGAATCAAGGTTGGTATCTTTAACTTTGATGCAACATATAAAATAGGTCCACTTGCAAAACCCCCTGTTCCTATTACAAAATCAGGCTTAAATTTTTTAATTATAAAATAAGATTTTATTACACTTGAAAAGACTTTTAACGGAATTAACAAATTTGAAAAATGTAATTTTCTTTTAATTCCACTAATCCATAATCCTATAATTTCATATCCATGATCTGGAACTTTTTGCATTTCCATTCTATTGGATGAGCCAACAAATAATATTTTATTATTTTCTATCCTTGTAGATAATTCGTCAGCAATTGCAATAGCTGGGTAAATATGCCCACCAGTACCTCCACCTGAAATCAAAAATCTACTCTGTTTCACTTAATATGTTTAAAGGGTTATCTGTGTTTATAGTCTCAATTGATTCTTTAGAACTTACACTTAAAACTATTCCAAGTGCTAAGAAAGTCATCCATATAGATGTTCCACCTGTACTAATCAAGGGTAAAGGCTGACCAGTTACTGGGAAAAGCTGAACAGCAACTCCCATATTAATAAATGCTTGAAAAATTATAGGTAACCCTGCTCCTAATGCTAATAATTGTCCAAAAACAGTATTAGACTTATACGATACTATTATTATTCTAAATAATAGCAAAAGATAAAGAAACAATACGATAATTGCTCCGATTGTCCCATATTCTTCAGTGATTATTGCATAAATAAAATCAGAGGTACTCTGGGGAAGAATATTTTTCATTGAACTTTTTCCGGCTCCAACTCCAAACATCATTCCAGAGGCTATTGCAGATTTAGCTCTTAAGATTTGATAATTATTTTCTGAATCTTCAGATGATGAAAAGTTTTCAACTCTACTTATCCAAGTATCTATTCTGTTAGGCATTAGATCAGGATAATTTTTAATTGTTAAAAAGAAGAGTGAAAAAAGTATTATTCCAGAAAAGCCTATACCTAATAAATATTTGAAAGGATATCCTCCAATGAAAATTAATGTAATTATCAACAGAAATATCATAGCAGCAGTTGAAAAATTTGAAGGTAAAATTAAAAACACGACTAATATAATTGGAATCCATAAAGGGATTATGGTTTTAAAAAAGCTTATATTTTTGTTATAATTTTTAGACAAATAAAATGACACGTACACCATTAAAACCACTGTAGCCATTGATGATGGCTGAAAAGACAACCCAATAATCGGTAATTTAATCCATCTACTTGCATTAGCTCCGTCAATTACACTGCCTTGTAAAGAAGTGAAAAGTAAAACAGTTATAATGAACGGTAATGCTAGCTTTGACAATCCTTTAAAATATTTATACGGAATCAAATGAGTACCGTACATTATTAAAATACCTACTATTATAATTGCAAAATGTTTTAAAACATTTGATACAACAAAGCTATTTCCAAAATTAGAACTCGCACTGTAAACGGGTAAAAAAGAAAAAACTGCCAAAAATATAACTATTGACCAAATTATTTTATCACCTCTAATTTTTTCTAAAAATAAATTCATTATAATTTTCTAACAGCTTCCTTAAATTGATTACCTCTATCTTCATAATTTTTGAATAAATCAAAACTTGAACAAGCTGGTGACAATAAAACACTATCTTTTGATTCAGCAATTTTATATGCGTTTTTTACAGCTTCAATCATATTACCATTTTCTATAATTAAATCTACAAATGGTGAGAATGATTCAATAATTTTTGAGTTATCAATTCCTATACAGATAATTGCCTTAACCTTTTCCCTTACTAAAGGAATTAAGTCCTCATAATTATTTCCTTTATCAACTCCTCCAACAATCCAAACAGTAGAGGATTTCATCGAGTCTAACGCGTAATAGACAGCGTTAACATTAGTAGCTTTTGAATCATTTATATATTTTACTTTTTGAATAGTCAATACATGTTCGAGTCTGTGGTTTATAGATTGAAAATTTCCCAAGGATTCTCTTATATTTTGATCGCTAATATTAAGAATTTTTGCCACAGTTGCGGCAGCCATACTATTTTGAACATTATGTTTTCCTTTAATAGATAAATTTTCAATTGGTATCATAAAATTGGTGTTTTTTATATTAGAGTTAATATTATCATTTTCAACATAAGTAAGATTATCTTGACTGTTATTTGTAGATGAGAATGGAATTTTTTTAGAATTAATATTTCTATTACTTAGTTCGGACCTGATTTTATCATCATCATTATTGTAAATAAAATAATCCGATGATGAATGGTTGGAAATTATTTTAAATTTTGAATTAACATATTTCTGAAAATTTGACTCATATCTCTCCAAATGATCAGGTGTTAAGTTGGTGATTATTGAAATAAAAGGATTAAAATCAATTACGTCATCTAGTTGAAAACTACTAAGTTCTAACACTACGTATTCAAACTTGTTTTCAGCAGTTAAGAACGAAAAACTATTGCCAATATTTCCAGCTAATCCAACACTTTTTCCAGAACTTTTAAGAATATGATGTATTAAAGAGCATGTAGTTGTCTTACCATTAGACCCAGTAACTCCAATTAGAATTGAATTTGTAAATCTAAATGCAAATTCAATTTCTGAAATTACAGGGATATTTTTAGATTTTATTTTAACAATTATGTCAGAATTATTAGAAACACCAGGGCTTTTGATAACTTCCTTAGCATTAAAAAACTTATTTAGAGTATGTCCTCCTTCTTCATAATTAATTTGATTATCCTCTAATATTTTTTTATATTTTTTTTCTATAGTATTAAAATCTGATAGAAAAACATTGTAACCTTTTTTACTTGCTAAATATGCAGCTCCAACTCCACTTTCTCCACCTCCAATAACAACAATACTATTTTTCATTATTATCTGATTTTTAAGGTTATTAATGAAAGTATTGCTAATAAAATTCCTATTATCCAAAATCTCACAACAATTTTACTCTCGTGTAAGCCTGATTTTTGATAATGATGATGAATAGGTGACATAAGAAAAATTCTTTGCCCTATCCCTTTTTTTCTCTTTGTATATTTAAAAAAAGTAACCTGAATTATTACAGATAAAGTTTCAATTAGAAAAACTCCACAAATTAGTGGGAGCAATAATTCTTTTCTTACAATTATTGCGATAACAGCAATAATACCACCTATTGTAAGACTTCCAGTATCACCCATAAAAACTTGAGCTGGAAAAGTATTATACCATAAAAACCCAATAAGAGCTCCAATAAAAGATGAAATAAAAATAACTACCTCACCAACTCTTGGGATATACATTATATTTAAATATTCTGAAAATATTATATTTCCAGAAACCCATGCAAAAACACCTAAAGTTATAGTAATAATTACCGAAGAACCTGCTGCTAATCCATCGATTCCATCTGTTAAATTAGCACCATTAGAGACTGACGTAATTATTAAAATAACAAACAATACAAAAACAACAACGCTAACACTTTTACTTTCGTTTGGAGTTAAAGAACTGAAAAACGAATAATCAAATTCATTGTCTTTTAAAAAGGGTACTGTAGTTTTTGTTGACTTATATTCATCACTACTTATAATTTGTGAAATATTATTTGAATCTATATTATTCTGATTTTTTAATGTCACTTCTGGATGAAAAAACAAAGTTAAACCCACTATTAAACCAAGACTGACTTGACCTATGATTTTAAATTTTCCTTTAAGCCCTCTTTTATTTTTTCTAAATATTTTAATATAATCGTCCAAAAAACCAATCATACCAAGCCATACTGTTGTGAAAAGAAGAATGATTATATAAATATTAGTGAAGTTTGAAAAAAGTAAAACAGGAATTACAGTTGAAAAAATAATTATGAGTCCACCCATAGTTGGGGTACCTTTTTTCTCATTTTGACCAATTAAACCTAAATCTCTAATTGTCTCACCAATCTGTTTCTTTTTTAAAAAAATAATTATTTTCTTTCCAAAAATAATAGAAAAAAATAATGAAAAAATAAATGCCAAAGATGATCTAAAGGATATATACTGAAACAAACTTGCCCCAGTTAACTGAAATTGATTTTCTAAATATTCAAATAAAAAATAAAACATTTTATTTATTGTTTTTTAGTGATTCTATTAAAATTTCTTTATCGTTAAATTCAATTTTTTCATCTCCTTTAATTTGATATTTTTCGTGTCCTTTTCCTGCTATTAATATGACATCGCTATTATCAGCTAGTTCACATGCATCTTGAATAGCTTTCTTTCTGTTTAATTCCAAAATAAATTTGTGCTTATCTTTATTTTCTACTCCATTTTTCATTTGATCTACAATGGAAGCTGGATCCTCAAATCTCGGATTATCTGATGTGAAAATAACTTTATCACTTAAAGAACATGCTATTTTCCCCATTAAAGGTCTTTTTTCTTTATCCCTGTCACCACCACATCCAACTACAGTAATTAAAGAATCACTTGAACTTTTTATATCGTTAATAGTATTCAATACATTTTTAAGAGAATCTGGACTATGAGCATAATCAATTATTCCAATTTTATCACTTTCCAAATTAATTAATTCAAATCTTCCTTCTGGTGAGTTTAAAGAACTAATTTTTTGTAATACTAATTCATCAGAAATATCAAATACTTTAGCTACACAAAAAACAGTAAGTATATTATATGCGTTAAAACTTCCTGTAAGCTTAGTCCATAATTCAATATCGTTTATTAAAAGTTTCATTCCATTGAAATCTTTTTCTAAAATTTTAAGAGAAAAATCTGAATTAGATTTCAAAGAATATGAATAGGTCTCACAAATGGTGTTTTGCACCATATAATCACCATTCTTATCGTCAATGTTTGTAATTGCAAAACCGGATTTAGGTAAAGTATCGAAGAATTGTTTTTTTACATCTCTGTAATTTTTAAAAGACTTATGATAATCTAAGTGATCGTGAGTTAAATTTGTGAATACTCCTACGTCAAAACTCAAATTAAAGATTCTCATTTGTGATATTGCATGAGACGAAACTTCCATAAAACAATACTCCACTTTTGAAGCAACCATCTTGTTTAAAATATAATTTAAAAACAATGAATCAGGTGTAGTTTGATTCGAGTTAAATTTATTATCATCTACTAAAATTATGTTAGTAGATATTAATCCCGCTTTTTTATTAAAACTTTTAAAAAGTTGATACATTAATGTAGCACTAGAGGTTTTACCGTTTGTTCCAGTAATTCCTATTAGCTTTATTTTTTTTGAAGGATTATCGTAATAATTTGAAGATATTAATGCTAAAGTTTTTCTTGAATCATTAACAACAATGTAGGTTACGTCTTTAATGATTTCAATTGGGAGTGAAGTACAGATTATTACTGATGCACCACTTGAAATAGCACTATTAATAAAACTATTACCATCTGATATGTAACCCTTAACAGCTATAAATAAATCATTTTTTATAATTTTCTTAGAATTAAATTCTATTTTATTTATTTCAACATCCGTTTTACCAATAACAGACTGGATTTCTACTTTATATAATATGTCTTTTAGTAACTTCATATAAGACTAATAACTATTTTTTTTTGTGAATTTTTTTTAAATCTAAAATTTTTGATAACCAAACCACTTCCAATAAAAGAAACATCAAAGCCCAAATTTTCTAAAGCTGGTAAGATATTTTTATAATTTTTTCCTTTAATTATTGATAAATTATCAACACCAATTAAAGGGTTTTCTACTTTAGTATAAATTTGAGTAGAATTTAATTTTTCTGTTTTATTATAATTAACTAATTCTGGTGTTAAAGAGTATATTTTGTCAGCAATTTCCTTAAAAACCGGAGCAGCTACTGTAGCTCCGTAATATCCTTTTTTCTTGTTTGGCTTATGTATAACTACAATACATGAATATTTAGGTTTATTGGCCGGGAAATACCCAACAAAACTTGAAATATATTGCATGTTATCAGTGTTGTAATCGACTTGACCCGTTCCAGTTTTTCCAGCAATTTTATAAATTTTTGATTTTATATTATAACCTGTTCCACCTTTTTCATTGACAACATTTTCTAACATTAATTTAACTTTCTCTAAAGTATCATCCGAACAAATCGATGGATTTAAGACTGTTTTATTAGATATTAAATTACTTTGTCTTGTAAAAACTGGCTTAACCATTTCTCCGTTATTAGCCACAGAATTGTAAAATGTTAAAATTTGTAATGGAGATAATAAAACACCATAACCATAAACCATCCAGGGCAATGAAAGACCATTCCAGTCTTTATCGTTTGGATGTGGAATTTTAGGATTTGATTCTCCTAAAATTGAAACACCAAGCTTATTATTTAGTCCCATGTTATATAGTCTGTTTGAAAACATTTCAGGATCATCTTTATAAGCATCATTAATTATTTTAACAATACCTGTGTTAGATGAAACCTTAAATACTTCATTTACAGAAATTTTACCGTATCCTCCTTTTTTGGAATCCCTTACTTTTGCTCCATAAAAATCAAGAACACCATTTTTTGTATCAACAATAGTATTCAAATCAACTTTTCCATCTTCAAGAGCAGCAATAATTGACATAAGCTTAAAAGTTGATCCTGGCTCCAAATGTTCACCAACTGCATAATTTAATCTTTCATAATATTTACCCTCTGATGTTCTTCCTAAATTTGCTATGGCTTTTATTTCACCTGTTGCAGTTTCCATTACTACTGCTGTTCCATGGTCAGCTTCAAAATCCTCTAATTGCTTTAGTAAAGAATGATGAGTAATATCCTGAAATCCAACATTAATAGTTGAAATTATATCAGTTCCCGGTATAGGTTCAATTTTATTATTGGAGGAGATAGGCTTCCATTTTCCATTTGAAATTTTCTGCATTAATTGCATACCGTTTTTGCCTCTTAACTTTGAACCAAAAGCATGTTCAAGCCCTACTCCACTAAAATTATCGTCCTTTGTCAATCTCTCATAGCCAATAGTTCTTTCCGCAATTTTATTTAACGGATAATCTCTTGAATTCTTTTTTTCAATAATCAATCCCCCTCTAACTCCACCCATTTTAAAAAGTGGCATTTGTTTTATTTTATTAAGATTCTCTATTGAAACTCCTCTTTGAATTAGTTGGTACCTTTTGTTATTCTTTTTTGCAGAAACTAGTCTATTTAGAAAAAATTCTTTTGATTTATTTAAGCTTTCTGAAAGTTTTTCAGATAACTGATTTGAATATTTTGAAAAATTATTCTCTGATACAGTAACAGCATCAAAATATATATCAAAACTAGTAGTTGAGGCTGCTAATAAACTTCCGTCATCAGAGAAAATATTACCTCTTTCGGGTGAAATAGTGAAGTTTTGTATAGTTTTGTTTTTAGCTAATTGTCTATAATTATCACCATCTACATACTGAATATGAAAAATTTTATATCCTATTCCAAAACCCAAAAACACCAATATACCAGCTACAAGATAAAGCCTATATAAAAATTGTTTTTGATTTGTTTCCATTAGTCAATAATTATTTTTTTTGGTGGAGTATTTGAACTCTCAATATTTCTATCACTCATTACAAGTGAAACATTAGATTCCATTTTTAATATCATCACTTCTTTCCTTTTGCTTATGAAATTGCTTTGAAGAACTGAAATTTCATTTTTTAATACACTTATTTTAATAATCTTGCTGTCTACTGAATGAGAAGAGTAAATCATTATTAAACAAATAGAAAATAAAAAAAAGACATAACCCCAGTTTTTAATCGAACCTTCGTTGATTAAGAATTTTCCTAATAGTATTTTTTTAAAACTTTCTTTCATGTTTTTACAGCGGATCTTAATTTTGCGCTTCTAGCTCGACTATTTGATTTAATTTCTTTTTTTGAAGGGGCAATGAACTTAAAATTTTTTTTAAATGGAATGTCAGCAACTCCAAATTTATTTTTTGGAGGCTCAGAATCAAAACAACCATTTTGAATAAATCTTTTGACTATTCTATCTTCAATAGAATGATAAGTAATAAATGAAATTATTCCTCCTTTTTTCACTAATCTAGGGAGTTGTGTTAGAACATCTTTAAGAGCTTGCATTTCGTGATTGACTTCAATACGTAAAGCTTGGTAAACTTTAGCCAGGATTTTATTTTCAAATCCTTTAGGAAGAAAAGAACTTAGTATTTCATTAAGCTGACTGGTTCTAGTTATTTTTTCAATAAACCTTGCTTCAACAATAGCTTTTGCAATATCTTTTGAGTTTCTTAAATCTGCATATGTGAATAAAATATTTGAAAGTTCACTTTCCGAATATTCGTTTAATATTTGTTGCGCATCAAATGAAGAATCAGTATTCATTCTCATATCTATAACAGAATCATATCTTATCGAAAAACCTCTTTCAGCACTATCAAATTGGTGAGATGAAACTCCTAAATCAGCGAAAACACCGTCTAGATTGGAAATGTTCTTATACTTCAAATTTTGTTGTAAAAACTTAAAATTTTGATTAATTAAAACAAACCTTGGATCATCAATTTTATTTTCAATTGAATCTATGTCTTGATCAAATGCTATCAATTTTCCTTTACTACTTAACTTTTCTAAAATTAGTTTTGAATGACCTCCACCACCAAATGTTAAATCAACATAAATACCATTTGATAAAATATTTAAACTATCAATTGACTCGTTAGGCATTACTGGATTATGATACATCGCTTGACTGATTACCCATTACACTTTCTGATAGATCTGCAAAATTTAAATTTGGATCATTGATAACATCCTCGTAAGAATTTTTATCCCAAACTTCAATTATATTAATAGCAGATGTGAGCACAATCTCATTATTAGAAAAATATAATTTGGATAAATCTTTTGGAATCAATAACCTGCCGTTATTGTCTAAGTCAATGATTCTAACACCTGCATTATATCTTCTTATGAAATCGTTATTTTTTTTCACAAATCTATTGAGCTTGTTAAGCTTTTCCATGGTTAATTTCCATTCAGAATAAGGGTGAAGCTCTAAACAATTTTGAAAAACAGATCTCTTAACAATAAAACTTTCGTTTAAATGTTCACCCAATTGCTTTTTTAAATTAACCGGAAGCATCAAACGTCCCTTGACATCAATTTTACACTCGTATGTTCCTATCAGGTTAATCACAACATTATTGGTTTAACTCAAATATATTGAAATTTTACCACATTTTACCACATTTTACCACTTTGTTAATAATTAGTAATCAATAAGCAAATGGTATATATAAATAACTCACTATCAGGTTTTTATATTTGTTAAGAAGTGGGATAATAAAAAAATAAAGAAGGATTTATTATGATTGTAAATAACTATATTTGCAATGCTAACATTATATTAAAAATATTTAATAAAAGTGGGTAATCTAAAACAGATTGAAAAAAATGGTTTTAAATACACTGTAGGAGGAGAAGGTGATCCAATAATTGTATTACATGGACTTATGGGAGGACTAGGAAATTTTAAAGGTTTTTTAGAAAAATTTCCTGAATTAGGCTATCAAGTATTTATGCCCGAATTGCCAATTTATACCGCTTCACTTTTAGATACAAATGTCAAGTTCTTTGCAAAGTATATTAATAATTTTATTACACAATTAGAATTGAAAAAAGTGATTTTAGTCGGTAATTCTTTGGGAGGACATATAGCGTTAGTACATGCGAAATTATATCCGTTAAATACTAAGGCTTTAGTTCTGACAGGAAGTTCCGGTTTATACGAAAATTCAATGGGTGATACATATCCTAGAAGAGGCGATTATGATTTTATAAAAAACAAAACCCAAAATGTTTTTTATTCCCCCGAAACAGCAACCAAAGAAGTAGTTGACGAAATATTTGAAGCAGTTAATGATAGAAGAAAAGTTTTAAAAATTTTAGCAGTTGCAAAGAGTGCAATTAGACACAATATGGCAAAGGACCTTCCCAACTTAAGGGTTCCCACAGCATTGATATGGGGTGAAAATGATAGTGTCACTCCCCCAGAAGTGGCAAAAGAATTTGATAAATTATTACCAAACTCTAAACTGTTTTGGTTTGAAAAATGTGGTCATGCTCCAATGATGGAACACCCGGAAAAGTTTAATAGCACTGTGCATAAATGGCTTACAGAAAACAAACTATGATGTATGAAAATATTATCATCTAGTTTTATTAAAAGTAGCTCAAAATCAATAGACTGTCCCGATCAAAAATTTGATGAATTTGCATTTATAGGAAGATCTAATGTTGGTAAATCTTCATTAATAAATTCAATTACAAATAGCAAGAAATTAGCTAAAATTTCAGGAACTCCTGGAAAAACATTACTTATAAATCATTTTTTAATTAATAAAAAATGGTTTTTAGTTGACCTGCCCGGTTATGGCTTTGCAAGAAAATCAAAAAAAGAAAAAAGGAAAATAGAAGAAATAATTACTGATTACTTTTTGAATAGAACTACTATCAACTTAACATATCTATTAATAGATATTAGACTAAATCCTCAGAAAATTGACTTAGAATTTATGCAATGGCTAAACCAAAATAATATTAAATTCAAAATAATTTTTACAAAAGCTGACAAACTAAATAAACGAGAATTTATTGAAAATCCTGAAAATTATCTTAAAATTTTATTTGATGAAACAAGCATTCATCCAGAACATTTTATAAGCTCCTCTAAATCGAAACTAGGTCGAGAAGAAATTTTAAAAAGCATTTCAAGTGAATTGAACTCTAAGAAAGTTTAATGTTTAATTTTTCAGCAAAATAATCACAAAATTGCTTAAACGAATCTGTCATTTTTTCATTATTAGTTGATCTAAAATAAGTATCACTCATACTCACCAATGTTTGATGAAAAAAAATATTCATCTGATCAACAGGCATATCTTTAGTCCACAAATCAATCTTTAAAGTTTCTTGAGGCTCATGATCCCAAACTGATAAAAAAACAGCTTTAGATTCTTTATTTTTTACTCCCCCATCTGTTGCAGACCAAGAAATTTTTTCAGGTATTTTATTTTCATCTAATTCTACATTAAAGGAAATTTGAGTTTTTTTCATTATTTGGATGGTTTATATTTTGATTTTCTAAAGATAGTGTAATGATCTAAATCAACTAATTCATTTAGATTGGTTTTATTATTTTTCATATAAGAATCTACAATTTTATAACCTAACCAACGGCCAATAGCTCCCGGAGATTTTTTATCAATATCTAAATTAAATTTTGAATATGGAGCTAAAGACATAAATCTAGACCTAAGACCAATATCAGTATCAAAAAAATATTCGTTTTTAACAAAATAATTCCAAATATCAAATTCATTTTCATTAGTCCATTTCATTTTTTCAATCGAAGTATTAAATATAACCCAATCTTCTTCCTCAATATTTAATAACTTATTTAAATAAATGATTTTTCCATATAAAACCATATTTGATAATAGAGTTCTGTCGTCATTATTATCTTTAATATACGATTCTGAAATTCTAAATGCGATATCATTGGGTATGAAAAACTTATCCATTTTTTTAGAAATATAATCAGGGATGTTTTCATAATAATTAGATCCAAAATATAAATTCAATGAAATAAATAAATAAGGATCGTTATAAATCATCCTATCAATGAAATCACCCTTATTAATGAGAGTATAGATTTTAGGTGTTTTAAAAAAATTTAAAACATTTTTAGCGTTATTAAATATTGATTTTATTTTTAAAGAATTAAAATCATAGTCTTCAAACAGAACTGTAGATTTATTATACATAATTCTTTCAATTGAATCATTAATTTTATTTAACCAAGTGGATTTAGAAAATTGACTTGGAAATAAATAAGGGTGCTTGAGAATTAAATCGTCTAATTGATTTTCATCTGAATTATAAAATTGTTTTTCAAATCTGATGATTTCTATATCTTCATCATGATTTACATCATTACATCCTGTTGTAAAAAAAACAAATAAAATTACAGTGAATATATTGTTATAATCCATTAATTTAGTGTGTGTAAAATTTAATCAAATTTAATACAAAGTCTATAAACATTTACAAATGAAATACGATATAATTGCAGACAATATAATTCAATGGCTAAAAGATTACGCTAAGAAATCAAAAACTAATGGATTTGTAGTTGGGATTTCAGGTGGAATAGACTCAGCATTAACATCTACTCTGTGCGCAAATACTGGTCTTCCTACATTATGTATTGACATGCCAATATTACAAAGCAAAAATGAAGTAAACAGAGCTTCAAACCATATAACATGGTTACAAAAAAACTTCAATAACATTTCTCATAAGTCTATTGATCTAAATAATGTATTTTCTTCTTTTAAAAGTGCAGTTGAAAAAAATAATGATCAAAATAATTTTTTATCATTAGCTAATTCAAGATCTAGACTAAGAATGACAACATTATACTTTTTTGCTGGAACAAACAATTACTTGGTAGTTGGTACAGGAAATAAAGTTGAAGATTTCGGAATTGGTTTTTACACTAAATATGGTGATGGAGGAGTAGACATAAGCCCTATAGCAGATCTAAACAAAACAGATGTTTTTGAAATTTCAAAAACACTTGGTGTTATAGACGAAATTATAAAAGCTAAACCAACAGATGGTTTATGGGATGATGGAAGAACAGATGAAGATCAAATTGGAGCAACCTACAAAGAACTTGAATGGGCTATGGATCAAAAAGATCTTAATAAGAAGTCAGTCGATTTTACAGCGAGAGAAAAGGAAGTTATTGAAATTCTAACAAAATTTAATCAGCAGAATCTACACAAAATGATTCCTATACCAATTTATAAAATACCTGAAGAATTAAAATAGTTACAACACTCTATTTAACTTCTTAGATAGAAGTGTTTTTAATTTATGGTATTCACCAATTTCTTCCAAAATTTTATCATTTTCCAAGCTGTCTTTAGTTTCTTCTTTTAATTCTTCAACTTTTTTATTAATTAAAAATGTTCTTAAACTTAATATAGTTTCAGAAACTAATTGACTAATAACCCTGTCTTTATGTTTAACAACAATGTCCTTGCTTAACCAATCGTGAAGCTCATACTGATCTTCATTCATTAAGATTCCAGTAACATGATTGGCTAGTTCTTGGTTTAAATTATTTAAGAAAATTTCTAAAATTAATTTTTGATTTTTCTGAAATTCGTTAATAATTTTTTCATAAATAACTTTAAAAGATTCGTTAGTAAATTCAATTTCATCTTGCTGGAGATCAAGAAATATTTTTTCATAAACTAAAGAATTGACTATTGTAGGTTCCAAAACAACATTACCATCTTCATCATTTTTTAATATTAATTCCTCAAAATTTTCTTCTTTATCTCCATACAATAAAAGAATTTCAATAATTTTTTTTTCTAATTCGAAAAGTAAATTAACCTCTATATTTTTTGATGTTTTTTGAACTTTAGCAATTCTTTTTTTAGAAATAGAATGAATTTCATTTTTGGTTTTCTGAGCTAAAGAATTAAATAAAACTTCCTCAGAAATATCCATAATGGATGCGCAGTGTTTTATATATATTTCTTGTTTAATTCTATCAGGAATAATAGAAATACTATTGATAATATCGTTGATAGTATTTGCTTTAGAAATAGGATCATTTTTCGAATTTAGAGCTAAAATTGATGCTTTATACTGTATAAAATCTTGTGAATTATTCTTTAAATAGTCATCTATTTCTTCAAATGACTTGTCTTGACTATAACTATCTGGATCTTCACCATTTGGAAAAGAACAAATATTAACATTTAAACCTGCAGTTAAAACAATATCAATACCTCTTAAAGTAGCATTAACACCTGCTTTATCGCCATCAAAAAGCATAGTTACATTTGAAGTCAATCTTCTAATTAAAGTGATTTGATCAATTGTAAGTGCAGTCCCAGATGAAGAAACCACATTCATTATACCTTTTTGATGCAGCTGAATAACATCAGTATAACCTTCAACTATAAAACAATTATCAAGCTTTGCAATTTCTTGTTTTGCATAAAAAATTCCATACAGTATTTTGCTTTTATTATATATTAAACTTTCAGGTGAGTTTAAATATTTAGCTGTTTTAAGTTGATTATTTAAAATTCTTCCTCCAAAACCAAGAGTTCTTCCCGACATACTATGGATTGGAAACATGACTCTTCCTCTAAATCTATCAATAGATTTTTTGTTTTGAAAAATTGATAGACCAGATTTTTCTAAAAAAACTGGATCATAACCATTTTTGATTGCTTCGGATGAAAAATAATTTAATTTGTCTGGAAGATATCCTAAATCATACTTTTTAATAGTTTCATCACTAAAACCTCTCTCTTTAAAATAAGAAAGACCAATAGCTATTCCATCGTTTGAGTTTAATAACGTTTTACTAAAAAAATCTTTTGCATAATCAGAAACTATAAATAAACTTTCTTTTTCAGAAGCTTTTTCTTTATCCAGGGGACTTGCCTGAGTTTCTTCAATTTCAATATTATATTTTCTTGCTAAATATTTAATAGCTTCAGGATAAGTAAAATGTTCATGTTCCATCAAAAATGCAACTGCATTACCACCTTTTCCACTACTAAAATCTTTCCAAATTTGTTTGACAGGTGACACTACAAAACTTGGAGTTTTTTCATTAGAAAATGGACTTAGTCCTTTAAAGTTAGAACCTGATTTTTTTAATTGCACGAATTCACCAACGACCTCTTCTACTAGAGATTGCTCAAAAACTTTATCTATTGTGGTTTTAGAAATCAATTTTTTTTATAAGGTATTAATTTAAACAAAAAATATTATTTAAATAAGTTAGTAATTTCTTTGAATTACGTATTTAATTAGATTTTTTAAACTTTCTTTAAATTCATTGTCTTCAAAATGTTTTAAATCTTCGATTGCTGCATTATAATATTCTTTTATTTTACTTTGGGTATAATCTATCCCGCCAACTTTGTTAACATAATCTATAATCTCTTTTATAGCATTGTCATTACCATTTTTAACGGAATTAATGAGCCATTTTTTTTTAGATTCTGATGAGTTATTTAAGGCATAAATTAAAGGAAGAGTTAGTTTTTTTTCTTTTATATCAATTCCTGTTGGTTTACCTATTTTTTTTGTGCCGTAATCAAATAAATCATCTTTTAATTGAAAAGCAATCCCTATCTTTTCTCCTAATTCATAAAGTTTATTAATTTGAATTTCGGAAGAATTTGAAGCTGCAGCACCTAATGCACAGCAAGAAGCAATTAAGGATGCTGTTTTTTTAGTGATTATATTAAAATAAGTTTCTTCATCAATATCTAATCTTCTTGCTTTTTCTATTTGTAAAAGCTCACCTTGACTCATATCCTTGACTGATTTAGAAATTATTTTAAGTAAATCAAAATCATCATTGTCAATACAAAGTAACATGCCTTTGGACAATAAAAAATCTCCAACCAAAACAGCAATTTTATTTTTCCACAATGCATTTAAAGAAAAGAATCCTCTTCTTTTATCACTTGAATCAACTACATCATCATGAATTAATGTGGCAGTATGAATGAGCTCAATTATAGAAGCAGCCCTAAAAACTTTTTCATTGACACTTCCATTATTTGACATCATTTTTGCTGTTAAAAAAACAAACATTGGTCTCATTTGCTTTCCTTTTCTTTTAACAACATAATGAGTAATTCTATTTAACAAAGGAACATCAGAAATCATAGAGCTTGAAAACTTCTCCTCAAAAAGATCCATTTCTTTTTTGATAGGTGATTTTATTTTCTCTAAAATTTTCATAAAACTATTAATCTAACTTATTAGCTAATTGTCCGCATGCTGCATCAATATCTTTTCCTCTTGATTTACGAATTGTTACCGGTATTTTGTTTTTTTCAAGTTTACTAACATACTGATTAATAGCTTTGTTATTTGCTGATTTAAAAAGTTTATTATCAGTTGTATTATATTCAATAAGATTAACCTTAGACGGAGATGATTTACAAAAATTCACTAAGGCGTTAATATGATCATCATCATCATTAATTCCTTCCCATACTATGTATTCATAAGTTACAATTTTATTTGTTTTTAAATACCAATACTGGACAGCTTCTAAAAGGTTTTCTAAAGGAAATTTTTTAGAAAAAGGCATGATTTCATTTCTCGTTTTTTCTATGGCTGAATGCAGAGAAATTGCTAAATTAAATTTAACATTGTCATCAGCCATTTTAATAATTAATTTTGAAATACCAGATGTAGAAACAGTTATTCTTTTAGGTGACATGCCTAAACCATCTTTGCTAGTTATTTTATCAATTCCTTTAATAACATTATTGTAATTCAAAAGAGGCTCACCCATTCCCATAAAAACTATATTAGAAATAGGTCTACCATGGTATTTTATGCTTTGAGAGTTGATAGTGACTGCTTGATCATAAATTTCATCAGGATTTAAATTTCTTATCCTATCCATCTTAGAAGTTGCACAAAAATCACAATCCAAACTACATCCAACCTGACTAGAAATACATGCAGTAGTTCTTGATTGTGTGGGGATTAGAACAGATTCAACTAAAAGATTGTCAAATAATGATATGGCATTTTTAATAGTTCCATCTTTACTTTTCTGGAACTTATTAATTTTAATATGATTAATTACAAACTTGCTTTTTAATAGATTTCTTAATTCTAAAGAAACGTTTGTCATTTCATCAAATGATAAACAAGATTTTTTCCAGAGCCAATTATAAACTTGAGTAGCCCTGTAAGTGGGCATATTATTAATTTTAAAAAAAGAAGTCAGCTCTTCAATTGTTAAAGATCTAATATCTTTTTTTGCTTCCATTTTTCAAAAATTATATAATCAACATAGCGTCACCATAAGAATAAAAATTATATTTTTCTTTTATAGCAACTGAATAGGCTTCTTTAATAAAATCAGGGCCAGCAAAAGCTGAAGCCATCATTAACAATGTAGATTTAGGTGTGTGAAAATTAGTTATCATTGAATCTGCAATTCTAAAATCATAAGGTGGAAAAATAAACTTATGAGTCCAACCACTATATGGATTCAATGTTCTAACTGATGAAACAGATGATTCAAGTCCCCGCATTGAAGTAGTTCCAACAGCACATATTCTATTTTTATTTGCTTTCGCTCCGTTAATT
>CALJVK010000016.1 GCA_937773465.1 uncultured Flavobacteriaceae bacterium
AGAGTTAATAAGAACGATACTAAAATAGGAAATAATGGTATTTTTAGTTTCGTTGATAACAATGAATTAATTTCAATTAATCTTAATACTCTTGAAACTAAATCTTTAGGCAATTGGTTAGAAAATAATGTTAACGATATTTTGTTATGTGATGTAGAACCCAAAAATATATATACAATTTCTGAAAACAAGTATTTACATTACTATAAAATGAGTTCAGATGGGCTAGAGTTAATTGAAAAAACACCAATTAATTTAACAGCGCATACAATTTCAGATTATGATAATTTAATATTTTTATCTGGAAATAACGGATTAAGTATTTTTGAAAAAACTAAAGAAAAGATGATCGATAATTATATCGTTGATGAATTTAATAGAGCTGCAGTTTATAAGCAGAACAATAAAATAAGTTTTGGTAGTATTCATGGAGTTTATACATAGATAATGTACATGATTTTGAAAGAAATTTAATATTTAAAGATTTTAAAATTAATTATCAAAAACCATATCTATATTTTTAGCGCTAATATTCATTATTGTTTTATTATAATTATAAAAAAATTAAACAAAAAACAATATTTCAGACGAACAACTAATATCTAATATTAAGAATTTCATTAATAAAAACTTAAGACTGTAACTTTGAAAATGTTAGAATCTGAATTTAACTTAGATTATAATGAAATTAATAGTATCAATAAAAATTTTAAGCCAGCTAAATTCATAAAAACAAGAAAAGATTAAGCACAAAAAATGCTTTTGAATAGAAAATCAATTTCTGAAATATCAAAAAGAACTGGCTATTCTGAAACATATCTTCTTAAAAATAAATATAAATTTTATAAATAAAATTATATATTTTATAATTATACTTTATAAAATAATTAATATTGATTTATTCTTTAGAATTATTTATTAAATAACTATGCTTAAAAAAGATGTTTTTTTAAAAATTAGATATTATATTAAAAAAAAAACATTTATCTAGACATATATATTAATTGTAATTATGCATAATATAAACTCAAAGTCATTTATTTTGCATTTAAAAAATTACATCTCATATAATATCACTTTATTTTAATAGTTAGTTGTTCTAGCAAAAAGGTCTTGTTTAAAAATATTCCTGAAAATATTCAATCAAAATTCCAGAAGCTGTTATAACTTATGGGGATTTAATAGATGTAAAAATTTCCTCTTTAACTAACCAAAGCACTTCAATTTTTTCTCCCATTGCGATGGATAAAATAGGAACAATTAGAGACGCAGAGGCCAGAAAATTAGATGCATACTTAGTGGATAGCTCTGGAAATATTGATATTCCATATATTGGCAAAATAAAAGCTTACGGATTAACTTGTTCATCTCTTTCGGATTCTATTAAAAATAAACTTTTAGAATATGTTAAAACTCCTAGTGTAAGTACAAAAATCTTAAATTTCAGAGTTTCAATATTAGGCCAAGTAGCTAGTCCTGGTACATTTGATGTAATAGATCAAAATATGTCATTTACAGAACTCATTAGTAGAGCTGGTGACTTTAGTAAAAATGCAGATCCAACTAAAGTAATGATTATTAGAAATATAAATAATAAAATTACAACTGCATATTTAGATCTAACATCACTTGAGTTTTTTAATTCAGAATATTATTTTTTAAAACAAAACGATAAAGTTTATGTAAGACCTGATAATGCATCTTTAGCATTTGATTTTGGGATTTTAAGAAATGCTGGAGCATTATCCTTATTAACATCCATTATTATATTAATTTAAGATGATGCAAACAAATAATCAACATAATAAGTGAAGAAGAAGATAGATATTATTGCAATACTATTTACTTTTTTATCCAACAGATGGTTAATTATTT
This sequence comes from uncultured Flavobacteriaceae bacterium, assembly GCA_937773465.1. The sequence goes on from CALJVK010000016.1 coordinate 1,876, forward strand.
CATCTGTAATAATATTTACTATTATTGGATTTTCATATAATTATTATCATCAAGATATATTTAAAACAAATGCAACATTATTAATTAGTGAAGATCAATCTGATCCTTCATCTTTTATTAATAATAATGAATATCAATTTCTTTACAATAATAATCTTGAAAGTGAAGACCATGCTTCGATTTTTAAATCAACATTGATTTTAAAAAAAGTAGTAGAAAAATTAGGGCTTAATTACAGATATTTTAAAAAAAATAGATGGAAAGCTAATGAAGCTTTTAACAAAAGAGTCATTACCATTTGAAATTGTTTTTAAAGAAACCAACTCTAAAATAAATGTATTATTAAGTTATAATAAGGAAAATGTTATTATTAAAATAAATGAACAAACATTTTCATTTTCAAAAAATGAAAATGATTTTGAGAATTCAATATTTAATATAAACACAAAATATCTTAAATAATATAGATCAAAATACTATACGTGATTAATCAATTTAATAAATGAGACTGTTAATGGATTAAAATCAAATTATACTGTTAATCAACCAAAAAAATCAAATACCTATGGAATTTCTTATTCTGGTCCTAACAAAGATTTAAATTCTATATTTTAAATGGAATTATGAATGGAATTATAGAAAACAATATAAAGAAAAGAAAAGTGTTTATGAAGTTATCAATAATTTTATTGATAAGAGAATTTAAAATTAGAAGAAAAAATTGATTCACTGAATCTCTCAATTTCTAATTTCAAAATCTCAAATGGTGTATATATGCCTGATACTCAAACAAATTCAGCGTTAACTAATATAAACGAAATTGAACAAAAAATATTTAATAATTCATTGCAAAGTGAACTATCTGTTAAACTATTAAATGAGGTAGAAAAACAAAATTCTTTCGAACTTTTACCCACTGATATTGGTATTGAAAATGAAAATATAAATCAAATGGTTTCTCAGTTTAATCAAGATTATTTTAGAAAAAAATAATTTACTTGTTGATGCTACTGAAAAAAATCCACTTGTTATTCAATCACAAAATCAACTCATTGATTTAAGATCTAATATTCTTAATAGTTTAAATATTTATATTAATAAATTAAAAATGAAATTAAATAGATATAATGACTTTAAACAAAAAAGTAATTCATTGGTTGGGTAATTCCAATAAGAGAAGCAGAATTAAGAAATCTAGAAAAAGATCTCTTAATTGTAAATAATTTATATTCATATTTGTCTCAAAAAAAAGAAGAGGCATTAATTAATTTATCTTCTTTAGAATCTAATATTAAATTAATTAATGAAGTTGATTATATTTTAGAATCAAGAACTCAATAAAACAAAAATATTAGCAATATTTTTATTTCTGGATTTTTTCTTCCAGTCGGATTTAGTCTAAGTATGTTTTTTTTAGAGCATTTTATGTTGATATAGAATATTTAAAACAAAAACTTAATGATATAAATTTTTTAGGAATGTATAAAATTTACAAAAGATAATTTATCAATTGAAAATAAATCATTACAAACTGAACTATTGAAAAGAATTTATCATAATATGAATATGATAATTCCAAAATCAAAAGAGGAAAATCAATTATGATTACTTCATGTGTTAAAAATGAAGGAAAAACACATACTGCTTATAATCTTTCTACATTTTTAGCTAGTAGAGGTAAAAAAGTTTTACTTATAGGTGCTGATTTAGGAAATCCTGATTTATCAAAATTATTTGATCAAAAAAAATCAATTCATAGAGGACTAACAGATATTATAAATGATAATAAAAATGATTTCAAAGAACTTTTTGAGAAATATAAAATAAGTGACAATCAATTAGACACTCTTTTTGTTGGAACACAAAAAAATAATAATATAATATTTTTGATAGTAATAAATTTGATAATTTAATTTCATTTCTCAAGAAAAAATATGATTATATTATTTTTGATACTGCACCAGTTATGTTATGGTTGATTCTTTAGAATTATTAGACAAAATCAGATTATGTTATTCATGTTTTTAGGAAAAATTTTTCACCCAAAAAAGTTGTAAATTATGTATTAGATTATAAAGAAAAATATAAGCCAAAAAACATAGGTTATGTAATTACTGATGACTCTAAACCTGATAAATTTATTGATAAATATGGATATGGATATGGGTATGGGTATGGGTATGGGTATGGATATAAATAAATTCAATTAAAAAGCATAATATATTTATTTAAAACTTACACAGTAATTATACGGGGAGATCAAAAGTTTATGAAAAACAATATTAAAACTAATGTATTTCAAACTCATAATTTCCAGGTTCTAAAATGAAGGGTTTAGATAAATCTAAGGTTCCTAATAGTTTTTTTTGTAACACTTCTTTAACAGAGTTATCAAAAAATAATTCCGCTTGACTATTTGGAGGAATAATAACCTTATATATTACAATATCCCCTATTCTTTTCCATGATGATACAAGTTTTCCATAAGGGCTCATAAAAGTAGCTTTAAAGTCTGTTAAATCGTTTACAAAGTGAGGTTTTAGTAATATATTTTTAAATCCTGGATTGTTTTCATCAGTATTTATTCCTCCCAAAGTCTTATAAAACCAGGCGCTGACCTCTCCAAACATAATATGGTTTAAAGAAAGATCACTTTCTGCACTTAAATCCCAATTTTCGTATAGTGTTGTAGCTCCATTCTCAATCCAGTAGCCCCAAGAGGGATATTCTTTAGAGGAAGCTAATTTAAAGGCAAGGTTTGCGTATCCATTTTGGCTTAAGGCGTTTAAGATAGTTTTTGAACCTAAAAGACCAACATCTAATTTTGAGTTGTTTTCAATAACAGATTTTGCAAGTTTATCTGCAACTAATTGTTTTTTTTCTTTAACAACAATTCCCCTGAACAAAGCCATACTCATTTCTGTTTGAGTTCCTGAGGCATAGGTATTAGTTTCTTTGTCAAAATATTTATTATTAATTGATGATTTAATGTCAATTGCTAAATTTTTAAATTCAAATGCCTCATTATCATGACCTAATATTTTAGCTATTTTTGAAATTAACAGTACGTCTGTGTAATAAAAAACTGAGGAAGTAAATTCTAAGTTTGATTTTGATTTAACAGGAACCCAATCACCTAGACCCCAACTGGTTAAATTATCTTTACTAACACTTTTTATCTTAGAAACATATCGTCTCATATTTTCATAATTCTCCTCAAGAATTCTAGTATCACCATAGAATTTATAAACATTCCAAGGAACCAATATCATTGAACTGGTCCAATCAGGACCATTTCCCCATGAGTAACCCCAACCTGCTGTAGGTATTATTGAAGGTAATGTTCCGTCAATTTGTTGTTCATCTCTATGATCGTCCATCCATTTTTCATAAACTAAAATTCCATCGAAATTGAATAAAGCTGTCTCAATTACGGTATGTGCATCACCAGTCCAACCATTCTTTTCTCGCTGAGGACAATCTGTTGGATAACCAAATAAATTTGATAAATATGCTTTGTTAGTTGCATCCCAAATTTTATTAATTAGGTTATTTGATGTTTCTACAGTTCCAATGGGATCCACATCAGTATGAGTAAAATAAGCAGTTAAATTATTTTTATTTAACTCAACCTTATTATCAATTTTTACCTCTGCATATCTAAATCCTTTATAATTAAACATAGGTGAAAATATTTCTTGTCCATTTCCACTAAGTGTATAAATATCCGTCTGAAAAGGATCTTTATCATCAATTGGACGGTAATGGACCTCAATTCCACTATTATCTAAACGTCCATCTTTTAATTGTTCCCCATGTTTTACCCGAGCAACAGTCCCTTTTGGCCCATTAACTTTTAACTCGGTAATTCCTGACATATTTTGACCAAAATCAAATAAGTAAGTGCCCTCTGATACTTTTACGCATGAGACTGCAGGATAAATTCTTACTTTTCTAACTGGGGGTAATTGTTGTGAAGTAATTTTTTCAGTTGGTTTAGGTACTTCAATTATCGGTTTCCAAAATTTATTTCCTTTATTATTATCCGTATGTTCTGCAGTATAAATACTATTAAACTGTATGTTTCCAAAGGAAGTTTTCCATGATTTATCAGAAACAATTTTTTCTTGTTTTCCGTTTTTATAATCAATAATCATTTCAAATGTAAAACGTGGCCGTGATCTCCAGTGAGCTTTGTGGAAATTCCATACTGCAATGGATTGATGATTAATCCACCCATTACCAAGAACAATATCAATTATATTATTTGATTTCAGTAAATCTGTAACATCATATGTATTGTATAAAATTCTTTTATCAAAACGTGTGTAAATAGGATTCATAAACTCATCTCCTACTTTCTTTCCATTAAGTTCAAAATTATGTAAACCAGCTGAACCTATGTATACAGTTGCCTGTTGGACTGCAGAATGAGTTTTAAATTCTTTTTTAAAATACGGAGCTCTTTTTTCATCTATATCTTCTTTATCAGTAATCCATTTTGCATTCCAATTATCTTTAATTCCAGTCTGAAAGGAGGAATATTTTGAATAAGGACTTTCATTTCCCTTATCATCCCAAACTTTTACGACCCAGTGATAGCGAGTATTTGATAATAATTTTTTTCCATCAAAGACTACCAAATTTAAGTCTGATTTTATTTTACCACTATCCCATACTATTGATTTTTTTTTTTTTAAATCCATAATATTTTCAGTCACCAAAACTTGATAAAATAATTGGGTCTTTACATTAGAGTTTTCGGGAAGTTTCCAAGAAAAACGAGGAAAATCTGTATCAATTCCTAAAGGATTTACTGAATATTCGGTCTTTAAATCTACAGGAGCATATTTGTTTCTATCACAAGAGAAAATTATTAAAACAATTAAAAATAAAATAATACGATTATTCATTTATCAAAACTTTTTTTTCTTGGTGCGTCTCAAAATCTACAAGTGGAATAAACAGCTCTAGAGTAATGAGTTTTTTCATATTCTTAAATTTAACTCAATTCTTAGTGCAATCAAAATAGCTCTCTTCTTCTCTACAATAAGCCGTGTAAGTCATTGATTTACAAGGGTTTTTATTTTTGGCTGCCTGAATCGTTCCCTTTACTACTTTTAACTATCTTAAAGTCTAGAATTCAAAATTAAAAATATAAAATAAAATGGGGTTTAACATTGTACTTATAGAGCCTGAAATACCTAATAATACTGGAAATATTGGTCGTCTAACCTTAGCATCAGGATCAATTTTACATTTAGTAAAACCATTTGGATTTGAAATAAATGACACTAGATTAAAAAGAGCTGGACTAGATTACTGGAAACACATTTCTGTAAAGATTTATGAAAATATAAATGATTTTATGTCAATAAATAATGATAAAAACATGGTCTATCTATCAAGCTCTGCAGAAAAGAGTTATTATTCTATTGACTATAAAGATGATATGTTTCTTGTTTTTGGAAAAGAGTCTGTTGGTTTATCAAAAGATATAATAACTAAAAACTCAGATAAACTTTATAAAATTCCAATATCACAGCAATCACGTAAGAAGCTTAAACTTAGCAAATGCTGTAAGTATTGTAATTTATGAGGGTTTGAGAAATATTAATTAAAACGAAAAATCTAGATAGTAATTTTTAATTTTTTTATACGCTACTCAAATAATATCAGTTTCCTTTTGACAAAAGGTGTTTTGATAAGTATGTTTGAGCGGTATAATAATGGTATTAATATATAAGAAGGTTTAATCTATTAACTTAAGTTCTTTAAACTTTTTCATTAAAAAATCAGCATATCTAATAAAACCAAGATCTGTAAAGTGAACTCCATCAACTGTTCCTTCATAATCGGAGCCTAACGCATTCTTACTCTCTAGGTAAAAAATATTTTCATAACCATCATCTACCATTTTATCGAACTCAGTTTTTAGAGCTTCGTTCATTAAATCTATATTTCTCATTACTTGATTATCTAACACTGAAAAAGAAAAATCAAAATGATCAACAAATATAATAGGAGTGTCAGGGTTTTTTTTCTTAATTGTATTTACAAGTGGAATTGTAGCTTTAGAAATATTTTCAGCACTAATCATATTCGGCATACATTCAATAACATAGAATAATGGCTCTTTTTCCGAAATTAATTCGGCTATAGGCTGCTCCATACGTCCATTACCACTAAATCCAAAATTAACTACATCAATATCAAGATTTCTAGAAATAATGTTAGTATGTGCCATTCCTGGTCTAGTGGCACATCCTCCTTGTGTAATACTTGTCCCATAAAAAATTATGGGCTTCTTTAGGTTTTCTTTAGACTTTTTAATAATACTAGTTGAATCTATACCAATCTCAATATTTTTAACGCCATCATAAAGAGGTAAAAATATTTTATACTCTCTTAATTCATTATTCATGTTTTGAACAAGGGTATATTCATTAAAAAAACCTTCAGGACGACCAGTAGCAAGGTACTGCCATTGATTTTCATTCTTAAAGTAAAGGTCAATTCCCTTAATACCTGTATCTGCCATATGGTTCATTTTAAAGTCATTTAAAACTTCCCATTTTGCACTTATAGTGGAGGAATTAGATAGAAACCTTATTGATAAACCAGCAGATGATTTTGATAAATCCCAAACAGGTTTTCTAACACTATCTTTATAAGAAAGAGGAAGTCTATCATAAGGACTTTCTTTCAATGAATCTGAGATTATTGTTCCTTCAATTCTAAAAAAATCTTTTCCGTAATATTTAACTTCATTGTTGTTGTTTTTAGAAACATCATTATTTACTTCATTGTTATTGCATGAAAAACTCAGTAGAATTAAAAAAGTAAATATTGAATAATAAATATGTTTAGGCATAAATTTTATATATAATTAAAGTCGGAAAGGTAATAAGAGTTTTTATATTCTAGTTTGATATGTATATAGTTCGTAATATCTTCCTTTTGAAGCAAGTAATTCTTTATGTTTTCCACGTTCAACGATATCGCCATTTTCGATTACTAAAATTTGATCTGCTTTTTGAATTGTACTAAGTCGGTGAGCGATTACAAAAGTAGTTCTATCCCTCATTAACAAACTAAGACTTTTTTGAATAAACGCCTCGCTTTGAGTATCTAGATTCGATGTAGCCTCATCTAAAATAACAATCTTAGGTTTCGCTAATAACGCTCGAGCAATAGAAATTCGTTGTCTTTGACCTCCGGATAATTTAACACCACGTTCTCCAATAAGAGTATCTATACCCTTTTCAAAACGATCAGTGAATTCATTAACGTATGCTCCTTGTATAGCTTCCTCAAGTTCCTTCTGAGTTGCATCAGGACGCGGAAACAGAATGTTTTCTCTTATTGTTCCCTCATACAAAAAATCATCTTGAAGCACGACACCTAGTTGATTTCTATAGCTTCGAAGATCAACCTTAGATAAATCTACCCCATCAATTAACACTTGTCCTGAATTTGGATTTAAAAATGCTGTAACTAATCCTGCGATAGTTGATTTCCCAGAACCAGAAGAACCTACCATAGCAATTACACTACCTTTAGAAGCTTCAAATGAAATATCGTGTAATACATTTACTTTATCATTATAAGCAAAAGAAACATTTTTAAATGAAAGATTTCCTTCAATTTTTCCAAGAACTATTTTGCGATTTTTAGGATCATTCTCCTCAGGCAAGTTCATTAATTCCTGAGTCCTGTCTAAACCAGCAAAAGCTTCGGTAAGTTGACTCCCTATATTACTCATCTGAACAATTGGTGCAATCATAAAGCCTAAAAAAAGTGTAAAGGATACGAACTCACCATAAGTCATACTGTTGTTCATTATAAAATAACCTCCCATTCCCATAATACCAGCTGAGGCTAGTCCAAGTAAAAAAGTAGAGGAGCTAGTAATAAATGCCGTAGCAGTTAAACTTTTTTTTACATTTTGAAATAACTCATCTACCCCACTTTCAAAGACCTTATGTTCCTGTTTTTCTGCATTAAAACCTTTTATCACACGAATTCCATTTAAAGTTTCAGTTAAACGACCTGTAACTTCAGCATTAATCTTTCCTCTGACTCTAAAAATAGGACGTATATAACCAAAAGCTTTCAAAGCAATTAAGGCGAAAATTGAAACTGGCACAAGAACAAACAAAGTCATTTGTGCATTTATATTAATTAATATGAATAATGAAATAAGTGCACTAATACATCCACCTATTAATTGAACTAACCCAGTGCCAACTAAATTTCGAACACCTTCAACATCTGTCATCACTCTTGAGACTAAAGCACCCGATTTATTATTATCAAAAAAACTTACTGGTAGAGTAAGTAATTTTTTTTGAACTTTTGCACGTAAAACAGAAATTAAGTGCTGTGCCTCTACACTTAAAATACGGGTTAATGAAAAGGAACTAATAGACTGGAACAATAATGCAGAACAAACAATTATCAATAACAGAATAAGAGAATCAACATCTTTTGAAGGAATTACATCATCAATAAGGGATTTACTAGCATATGGTAATACTAATCCTGAAATACTTCTAAAGATTATTAAAACTAATCCAAAAGAAACTACTTTTCTTCTAGGCCAAATAAATTCTTTAAAAGCCCAATTGAAGGAAACTTTTTTATTATTCATACTTTTATTTATTGATTAAATTTAATCCAAAACAGTCACTCGAACTTTTTTCTTTTTTAGTTTTGTATTGTTTAACTTTTCTGCTAATTGCTTAGAAATTGATTTAGGTACAGCTACAAAAGCGCAATCACGTTTTAATTCAATTACTCCTAGCTGATCTTTTGTGATCATACCTTGCTTAAAAAAGAGTCCTGCTATATCTCCTTTCGAAATTTTATCTTTCCTTCCACCAGATATAAATAATGTCTCCCAAAACTGAGGTTTTCTAATTGAATTTTTTGAAATATTAATCACTTTAGAGTTTTTAATAAACTCAGGCAGATCCTTTTTTTCTAATTTCATTACATATGCAGTTCCCTTAGAATTCACTCTAGCTACTCTTCCGTTTCTATGAGTAAATTCTTCAACAGTTCTAGACATTTCAAAATGAATAACAAATTTCAGTTCTGGAATATCTATTCCTCTTGATGCTAAATCAGTAGCGATTAAAACCTGGCTGGTTCCGTTTCTGAACTTTATCAATGAACGTTCCCTATCTTTTTGTTCCATACCCCCCGAAAAACAACTGTGTTTTATTTTATTTTTATCTAAAAAACGACTTACTTGATCTATACTATCTCTCAAATTACAAAACACAATTCCAGGTTGATTTCCTAGATAATTTATCAAATCTAATAAAGCTTGTAGTTTATTGTTAGAAGATAATTTCACTGTCTTAATTTCTAGTTTTGCGACTACTTTTTGATCTAAATAATTCACAGTAGTTGGATTATTTAATCTAACAAAACCAGGGATTTCAATATTTTGAGTTGCTGAGGTCATAACCCGTTTATTTAAATGAGGTAACTGATTTATGATTTCACTCATCTCTTGTTCAAAACCAACTTCTAATGATTTATCAAACTCATCTAATATTAAGGTTTTTATATTTTTTTTTGAAAACCGATCAGTTCTAAAATGATCCGCTATTCTTCCTGGTGTTCCAATTAAAATAGACGGGACATGTTTAATTTCAATTTTATCTTTAGACATTGCACGTCCACCATAAACAGCATTTACTTTAAAACCAGAACCCATACTACGAACAACTTGTTCGATTTGTATTGCTAGTTCTCTAGATGGAACTAAAATTAGTGCTTGAACATCTTCACAATCCGGATCTAAAATTTTAATAATAGGCAGTAAAAAAGCTAATGTTTTTCCAGTTCCTGTCGGAGAAAGAAGAATTGTATTAGTGGTATTATTAATTACAGAAATAGCTTCCTCTTGCATAGGATTTAGCACATGTATATTTAGTTTTTCTAAAATATCCTGTTGTTCTTTTATACTATTTGCCATAATTAATTTCTAATATTTGGTGAAATTACACATTACCCAATTGCATCCCTACTAAATGCTAATGAATTAAATTTTAAAACAAAATATTTAAAAAAACATACCTTAAAGTATGTAAGTAAAGTATTTTTAAGTAATTTTGAAAAAAATAATTTATGAAAAAAACTATACTTACAACACTTATGTCATTAGCATTTTTAGTAAATGTAAATGCACAACAATGGATTGAAGACACATCATGTAACAAAAAAGCTTCAGAAATTGTAAATGAAGCGATTACATCGCTTTCAAATTTAGAACACTTAACAGCAATTGGAATGGCTAAAGCTGCTTTAGTTGTAGATAATGATTGCGAATGTGCAAACTTAGTTATTGCTGCTGCTGCAAGTAATAATGCTGATTGGGGATCTAGAGCTGAAAAGCTTGAGAAAATTAATGTCAAATCTCTTTCTAATGTTGAAAAAGCTTGGTACACCTTACTTTCAACATCAAATGAAAATTTTCAAGAGGCTGCAATAAAAGCCTTAAATAATAATCCAAATAGCGCCCTAATACATTGGTTAAACGCTGGACAAGACATGGAAAAAAATGAAGCTTTCTCACTAAAATTCCCTTCACTTGCAGCTGGTGCATTTAACACAATGGCATATGGATTTGCAAGAGATGGTGATTATGAAAAAGCGTACAAAGCACTTGACTATTCTATAAGATTATACGATGGCCCAAATGCTTTAGACTCTAGAGCTGAAATTGCAGTAATGGAAGGAGATTATCAAAAAGCATTTAATAATCAATTAAAAGCTTTTGACGTAGCTCCTTTTGCATCACCATATCAACCAAAACTGGTTACTTATTGGAGAAACTTAAATAAAGAAACATTAATTAATGATTTAAAAGAAGCTCAAACAACAGTACAAAAAGCAATTGAAGATCAAAATCTTGAAGAATGGAAAAAATATATTTCTGAAGACATGATGGTTACTTCTGGAGATTCAAGTTTATCAGAATTTTACGTACAAACTGAAGAGCAGTTTTTAGCAAAAAGAAATTTTACTTGGGATAGTTTTGATTTAAGAGACATTGAAGTTGATTTTTCTCCTGACATGAACACAGCAGTTTTAAGATTTTATGCAAACGGTGCATACACTTTCACAGAAACTAATGAGAAAGTAGATTACAGCACTAGAGCTTCTGCAGTCTGGATTTCAACAGGATCTGGTTGGAAAATGGTTCACGCTAACTGGGCTCCATTTGGAGGATCAGGAATTCCTGAATAATAATAAAAAAAACAGCTTACTTAATAACATAAAAATGCCCCTCTAAATTTATTGGGGCATTTTTAATGTCATTTATATTTAATAATCATATTTATCTTTCCAATTATTCTTTAAAAAATCCCTTTGTATATTTTCTCTTGTATTATTTCCTGGGTCATAGAACTTAGTCCCTTTAATTTTTTCAGGTAAGAATTCTTGATCTACAAAATTATTTTTGAAATTGTGAGCATATTTATATTTTTCGCCATACCCTAGCTCTTTCATTAGTTTAGTTGGTGCATTTCTTATTTCTAACGGGACAGACATGTTCCCAGTTTCTTCAATATTTTGCTGGGCTTTATTTATTGCATTGTATGAAGCATTACTTTTTACTGAACATGCAAGATAAGTAGCGCATTGACTTAAAATTATTCTAGATTCAGGGTTCCCAATTGTAGAAACAGCTTGAAATGTATTATTAGCAATTACCAAGGCCGTAGGGTTAGCATTACCAATATCCTCACTGGCAAGAATAATCAATCTTCGAGCTATAAACTTGACATCTTCCCCACCCTGAATCATTCTAGCTAACCAATACACCGCAGCATTGGGATCACTTCCTCTTATCGATTTAATAAAAGCTGAAATAATATCATAATGTTGATCACCAGATTTATCATAATGAATAGTGTCATTCTGAATCATGCTAGTAACTATATCATTTGTTATAATTATCTCTTTACTTTCGTGAGCGTTTATTATCAATTCAAAGATATTTAGAAGTTTTCTAGCATCACCCCCAGAAAATTTTAATAAAGCATTAGTTTCTTTAAGTTTAATTGATTTTTTAGACAATACTTCGTCTTTCAGACACAGCTCGCTCTAAAAGAGATTCTAAATCGTTTTTATTAAATGAATTCAGGGTATAAACTTGACATCTTGATAATAAAGCCGAAATAACCTCAAAACTTGGATTTTCAGTAGTCGCACCAATTAAAGTAACCCAGCCTTTTTCTACTGCTTGCAATAACGAATCTTGTTGTGATTTACTAAATCTATGGATTTCGTCAATAAATAATATTGGATTTTTTGCTGTAAATAATCCCCCACTCTGTTTTGCTTTATTAATTACTTCACGAATATCTTTTACTCCCGAATTTATAGCACTTAGAGTATAAAATGGTCTTTCAGATTCAATTGCTATAATATTAGCCAGTGTAGTTTTCCCTATTCCAGGTGGTCCCCAAAATATAATAGAAGGAATTAACCCTCTTTTAATGTGCTGAGTTAAAATTCCTTTTTCTCCAACTAAATGAGATTGACTAATGTAATCTTCTAGTTTTTTTGGTCTTAACCTTTCTGCTAGTGGTTCATTCATTTAATTAAAATTTAAGTTTGGCTAAAACAGGATTATGATCAGAAGCCCAGCGACCATCAGGAGTTTTAACTAAAATATGACGTGAATCTATAAGTTTAAAGTTTTTTTCAAAAACATAATCTATTCTATTTTTTGAAACAAAGTTTAATTTAAAACTGTTAAATGTTCCGTAAGATTTATCGGTTTTTTTTAAAGATTTATTTGTGTCATTAAAATTGCTTTGAAGATTTATTATCGGCCTTGAATTATCTGATAAATTAAAATCTCCCGTAAGAACAATATAATCTTCTGAATCAGTTAACTTACTAATCATATTAATTATAAGATCCGCTGATTTTTCTCTAGCCTTGACTCCAATATGATCAAAATGAGTATTAAAAACCCAAATACTTTTGTTATTTGATTTAGACTGAAACAATGCGTAGGTGCAAATCCTCTCCATAGAAGCATCCCACCCAACAGAAATTTCGTCTGGAGTTGAAGAAAGCCAAAAAGTGTCTGACTTTATTAATTCAAATAAATTTTTATTGTAAAATATCGGACTGTACTCACCTTTTGTTTTTCCGTCATCTCTTCCAACACCAACATAAGAGTAATTTATTAGATTCGAATTTAAAAACAGTAATTGTGAATGATTTACCTCTTGTAAACCTAAAAAGTCAGGGTTTTCGTTTTTAATAAAATCAACGATTGTAGTTCTTCTATTTTCCCATATATCTTTACCGTCATTTGGGTTATTGTATCTAATGTTATAAGAGATTACTTTTACTTCTTCTGAAACTAAACTCAACAATAAAAAATATATAAAAAGAAAGATTCTCATAATAATAAGTAATATTTAATAACTTTAAATTACTAATACATATTTATATTTTTAATTAAATGAGGATATTTTTTTTATTGATTTTATCAATTATTTTTTTTGGATGCCAAAAGGATCAAACTATTGAAGTTGACTTAAGTAATAAAATAATTATCCCTAAGCATTATGTTGTGAGCAAAATATCTGAGTCAATTTTAATTGATGGTAAGGACGAAGAAAAAATATGGGAAAACGCTAACTATAGTGATGATTTTATTGATATTGAAGGAATAAAAATTCCAAAACAAAAAACAAACGTAAAATTACTATGGGATGAAAACTATTTATATGTTTTTGCTAAACTATACGAAAATCATATTTGGGGAGACATTACTAAAAGAGATGCTGTAATCTACTATAATAACGACTTTGAAATCTTTATCAACCCTAATAATAATGTGTTTAGTTATGGTGAAATAGAAATAAATGCGTTGGGAACAATTTGGGATTTATACTTAAATAGACCTTACAGACTAAAAGGTAAAGCAGATAACAGCTGGAACATTAAAGAATTAAAATCAGCAGTAAATATAAATGGAACAATCAATGATCCTAACAATATTGACAATTACTGGACTGTTGAAATGGCTATTCCACTTGTTGAAATATCACAATTAAAAAGACCATTAGATTATGATTATCCAAAATCAGGGGACGTTTGGAGGATAAATTTTTCAAGAGTAAATTGGGATTACGAATTAAACAATGGTAAATATTCTAGAAAGAAGATAAATAACGAATATCTTCCAGAATATAATTGGGTTTGGTCTCAACAAGGAACCATAAACATGCATCTTCCTGAGAATTGGGGTTATCTAGTTTTTTCTGAGAATAATTATAAGTACACTATACCAGAAGAAGAAATTACAAAACAGATGCTCTATGCATTGTTTAGAGAAGTGTCTTTTGGTAATTTAAAGTATTTAAAAAATTCAAAGAGTGACACTTTTATAAATTTTAAAATAAAAGAATTTGACAATAAAGAAAATTCTTGTAATTTTTTAAAAACTAAGAATGGGTTTGTTTTGTCTATAACTGATGGCAATATAAAATTTTCAATAAATGAATCAGGAAAAATTAATATGTAAATTATGATTAAGAGACTACTACTTCTAACTATTACAATTTTATTAGTTAATTGTGATAATGAAATTAAAGAAAATACTTTTACAATAAGTACTTGGACTGGAGCAGGTAATAAGTTTGTTCAAGAAAGTTGGGAGAAAAAAATAAATTATTATGATTCTTTAGGTATAACAGAAGTTTTAGTTCACGGATCAGCGGATGTTCTAAGAAAAATCATACCAATAGCCAACAAAAAGAAAATAAAAATTCACGGATGGATGTGGACTGTAAATAGACCTGGTGATACGATTGCCAACAAAAATCCTGAATGGTATCAAGTTAACAGAAATGGTGATAATTCATTAGAATACAGGGCTTATGTTAATTATTATCAATGGCTAAGTCCATTTCATCCCGATGCAAGAAATCATATTATAAATAATGCAAAAAAACTAATGGAGGTCGATGGTCTTGCTTCAGTCCATTTAGATTACGTAAGATATCCTGACGTTATTTTGGGTGCAGACTTGCAACCAAAATATAACATTGTGCAAGAAGTTGAGCTGCCTGAATACGATTATGGCTACCATCCTATTGCTAGAAAAAAATTTAAAGAGATCTTTGATAAAGATCCTATAGATATTAAAAACCCTGAGTTATCCAACGAGTGGAGACAGTTTAGATTAAACGCTATAACTAGTTTAGTAAATGAAATTGTAGAAATAGCACATTTAAAAAATAAAAAAGTTAGTGCAGCTGTATTCCCTTTTCCAGAAATGTCTAGACAAATGGTAAGACAAGCTTGGGATGATTGGAATTTAGATTCTGCATATCCAATGTTATATAATAATTTCTACAGAGAAAATATTAACTGGATCGGATTTGCGACAAAACAAGGCGTTAGTGATGTAGACTTCCCAATTCATTCTGGACTTTACAGCGGAGCATTAAAAAACCCTGGTGATTTTGAAAAAGCCTACAATATTTCTAAAGAAAATGGAGCAAGTGGTATTTCTATTTTTACTGCTGATGGACTTAATGATGAACAAAAATCATTTCTTGTTAACTTGAAAAACTCAAAGTAATAGAAATTTGATGAAAAAGTTTTTAATATTAATTTTAACAATTCCTTTAATATCGTTTAGTCAAACTAAGGATTTAAATTATTCTTATTTAGCTTTAGGCGATAGCTATACTATTGGAGAAAGCGTTAAAGAAACTGAAAGGTGGCCAGTTCAATTATCTAATTCTTTAAAAAATAAATTAAACAAACCTGTTATTATAGCAAAATCTGGATGGACTACTGATCAATTAATTGATACTTTAAATAAAACAGATTTTAATAAAAAATTTGACTTTGTATCGTTATTAATTGGTGTAAATAATCAATACAGGGGAAGAAGTGTAAAAAATTTTAAGGAAGGATTTATTATCCTTTTAAATAAATCAATTAAGTACGCTAATTACAAAAAGGAAAGAGTTATTGTTGTTTCAATTCCTGACTGGGGAGTTACACCTTTTGCAAAAGACAGAGATAGAAATATAATTAGTGAAGAGATTGATGCATTTAATGAAATAATTTTTGATGAGTGCAAAAAAAATAATATTACATTTTTTAATATAACAGAAATATCAAGAAAGGCTCTAAATGATAATTCATTAATAGCTAAAGACGGATTACACCCTAGTAAAAAAATGTATAAACGATGGGTTAAAATCATCAAACCTTACTTTAAAAATTTTTAAAAATGGATTTCAGAAAAATTGCATTAGAAAAAGATAGTCATGATGATTTAAAAAATTTTAAATCAAAGTTTTTAAATAATTTAAACGAAATATATCTAGACGGAAATTCTCTAGGAAAACTTCCTCTTAAAAGTATTGAAAACTTAAATGAAGTAATTAATAAGCAATGGGGTCAGAATTTAATACGAAGCTGGAATGATACTTGGTTAAAAATGTCTGAAAAAATTAATTTAAAAATGTCAAAATTAATTAACTCTGATAATGATGAAGTTTTAGTCGGCGAATCAACTTCAGTGAATTTATATAAAATATTATACTCTCTTTTAAAAAGCAATCAATTCAAAAAAAATCTAGTAACTGACAATTTAAACTTTCCTAGTGATATTTACATAATTGAAGGATTAAAAGAATACACAGAAAAGAATGAAATTACTATAATAGATTATGAAAGTAATTTAAGCTGTGATATTAATATTTTAAAAAAAACAATTCAAGAAAATCCTGGGATATACTGTTTAAGTCTTGTGACATACAAAAGCTCATTCTTGTACCCCATAAAAGAACTAAATGAATTTGCTGAAAGAAATAAAAGTATAATTGTTTGGGATTGTAGTCATGCAATTGGAGTTATAGATATTGATGTTAAAGCATCTAAAACAAAAGCTGCTATTGGTTGTACGTATAAGTTTTTAAATGGTGGGCCAGGTTCACCATCGTTCCTATATGTATCTAAAGACTTATTGAATCATATGCAAAATCCTATAAAAGGATGGTTTGGACATTCAAAACCTTTTAATTTTGAAAACAAATATAAACCTGCTGACAATATAAATAAATTTAACGCCGGAACTCCGTCTGTACTTTCATTAATTCCTGTAAATACTGGACTGGATATTGTACTTGAAGCAGGAATAAAAAATATTAGAAATAAAAGTATTGAATTAGGAGAGTATTTAATTAAAACAATAAATAATGAGCTATATAAATTTGATGTAAAAATAGCGTCTCCAATTGAATCTAGCTATAGAGGTTCTCACATTACAATTCAACATAAAGAAGCTTGGAGGATTTGTAAACTCCTTGTTAAAGGAGGACAAAAAAGAAAAAAAATAATTCCAGATTTTAGACCAGAAAATAATATTAGATTAGGGTTTTCCCCTCTATATGTGAGTTTTATTGATCTTTATGAAACAATACAAACTATTAAAGATATTTTAGAAAACAAAGAATATTTAAAAATCGATAAAAGTAAATCTCAAGTTACATAAAAACTAATCTAAACAGAGGCCACTAGTTTTAAAACCAAGATTATTATATTCTTCATGAATAGTTTTAAGCAAGGAATAATCAGAAAAAGAATCCTGACCAAGTTCCCAAATCATGATCCCAGAAACTTGTTCACTAGCAAGTTTTACTTTTGATTTTATAGTAGGTCTTCCATTGTAGAATTTCATACCAACATTGTCAATTTCGGAATACGAGTTGTTAGTTGAAACCATTTGTCCAAAAGTAAATGATGTAACATTTGAAGAATTAGAAAAATCATAACCGTAAAAAGGAACTCCCAATGTTAATTTACTTTGAGAAATTCCAGTGTTTTTCCAAAAATTTATTGACTCAACAGCATTATTATATGAACTATGTTGCCCTGAAGCAGTTGGATTCCACGGACCAGTAAAATCATACGCCATTATATTAATAAAGTCAAATGTTTGTAAAGCCTCTTGAGTTATATTATCAAATTTAGTTGTTCCAGGCAGTGCAGCTGTCATACCCTTTCCTTTTGCTGATAAAGCACTTTTAAGTTCAATCACAAAATTACTATATCCAGATGTAACATATTGCCACTCCAAATCAACATCAACACCATCTAAACTATTGTCAACAACAAAACTAACAATCTCATTAATTATAATAGGTCTATTGTCTTTAATATCAATTGAATTAGACCAGATTAAAGCTTGTTCATCTGTCAAATACCCACCACCAATGGAAATGTAAATTTTTATATTATTGTTTTCATTTCTAGCTCTTACCACTACTCCGCTGAAATCATTAATAATTAGTTTACCATTAGAACCAGGATTAGCAAATGCAAGGTTTAAATGAGTTAATTTACAATAATCAATCTTTTCATTTGATTCAAATCTGTAAGAGGGCAAATAGCCAACTACTCTTGCTGATTTATCAATAGTAATTATTTCTTCTTCAAAAGAATCATCTTTTGAACAGGATACTAAAATTACAAAACACAAAAAAAGTAAACGTTTAAACATTTGAATTAGCAGTTTTGTTATTAAAATATAGTGTTAAAAAATATATTATAGGAGTCATTAGCACCCAAGTTAATTGAGATTGAAAAGTAACAGGTCTTCCAGAGATTTCAAAAAGAGTTGGATTAAAATACGAACCAAATGGCATTAAGGGTCCCCACGACAAATCTCCACTTGTACCAAGTTGCAAATGATAAATAAATACTTCAACATAAATGTTTTGTGCTACAAACCAAACAAGTAGAACAAGAAAAACAGACCAATTCCATTTTATAAATGGATTAATGGTTTTATTAAATATTTTCTTAACTAGAAACAATCCAATCCAAACAATAAAAACATCACCCAATGAATTTAAAACCCAATTTAAATCTTGAGGAATAGCACAGTTTAATGCCTCTGATCTTCTTTCACTAACGGGTAGACCATCAAATAGACCATAAGTAAGCCATAATTCAAATCCAGCCGCACAGATAAAGAAAGTTGAGCATAAAATTAAAGCTGTATTATAAGAAATGTTTTTTTTAATTAAATAATATAAACCCAAAAAAACGGGAGATAAAGCAAAAGCATAGAGTCTAACCACAAGCCATAGCTCTTCACTAGTTAATTCACACATTTAATTTTAATTAGATTACCTATAAAGCTAACGATTTTAAGGCAAACTTAGTTTTTCCCACTTTTTCATTAAAGAATCTAAATCAGATTTTTTCTTTTCATACTTTGTAAAGAAATTATCTCTGGAAATTGTGTTCTCATAATCATCATGAAGATCTTTATCGATAATTGAAATTTCATTTTCTAATCTAGAAATTTTACTTTCAATATTGCTAATTCTTTTTTTCAGTTCCCTATCAATTGAATTATTAACGTTCTTATTCTTTTTTATAATGACTACTTTATCTTTCTTTTCAATTTCTCTGAAATCCTCAATTTTTCTTTGATTTAAGTAAAAATCAATATCACCTAAATATTCCTTAATGTTTTGACTTTTAAATTCGTAAACTTTATTAGTTAAATTTTGCAAAAAATCTCTATCATGTGATACTAAAATAAGAGTGCCATCAAACTTAATAAGTGCTTGTTTTAAAACACTTTTAGATTTAATATCTAAATGATTAGTTGGCTCATCCATAACCAAAACATTAAAAGGCTGTAAAAGAAGTTTAGCAAGTGCTAATCTGTTTCTTTCGCCACCAGACAGTACTCTTACATATTTTTCAACATCATCACCTTTAAACAAAAAAGATCCCAATACATCTCTTACTTTAGATCTATTTGTTTCATTTGCGGAGTCTATCATTGTTTGTAAAACAGTTTTAGTACCATCTAAATATTCAGCTTGATTTTGAGCAAAATATCCAATTTGAACATTATGACCTAATTTTGAATTTCCTGCGGATGGTGCAAGCTCCCCCACCATAATTTTAGCTAAAGTTGATTTACCCTGTCCATTTTGTCCAACAAATGCAATTTTACTTTTTCTTTCAATAAGTAAATTAACGTTAGACAATACTTTATTATCATCATAACTCTTTGATAGATTTTCAATTTCAGTTACAACTTTTCCTGGATTTATTGAAATATTAAAGTTTAATTTCATGACACTATTGTCATCTTGATCTACTTCAATTCTATCAATTTTATCAATCTTTTTCATAAGAGATTGAGCCATTGATGCCTTGGAAGCTTTGGCTTTAAACTTTTGAATCAATTTCTCTGTATGTTGAATATGTTTTTCTTGATTTTTTTGAGCACTAATTTGTTGAGATTTGATTTCTTCTCTTAAAATTAAATATTTTGAATATGGTTTATTAAAGTCATAAATCCTTCCCAAGGAAATATCAATAGTTCTATTAGTAACATTGTTTAAAAACATCTTATCATGTGAAACAATAACAACTGCACCTATAAATGATTTAAGAAAGTTTTCAAGCCATATTATTGATTCTATATCCAAATGATTTGTAGGCTCATCTAACAATAGTAAATCATTACTTTGAAGCAATAACTTAGCTAATTCTATTCTCATTCTCCAACCACCTGAAAAAGTATCTGTACTTTTTTGAAAATCATCTCTTTTAAACCCAAGACCTTGTAATATTTTTTCAGTATGTCCTTGATAATTATATCCTCCTACTAATTCATATCTATCATTAACATCACTTAAATCATTAATTAATTCTAAGTATGAATCACTTTCATAGTCTGTTCTTTCACTTAACTGAGTGTTAATTTCATTTTGCTTTTGTTCAAGGCTTTTGATTTCACTGAAAGCTTGATAAGCCTCTTCTAAGACCGTTCTCCCTTTATCAAAATCAATATCTTGTTTTAGAAATCCGATTTTTAAATCTTTTTCATAGGCTATAGAACCTGAATCCATCTCAGTTTCTTTAGATAAAAGTTTTAATAATGTTGATTTTCCAGCTCCATTTTTTCCAATTAGGCCTACTCTATCACCAGATATTAATTTGAATGAAATTTCTTTAAATAAATATTCGCCTGAAAAAGAAACAGAAAGATTATGTATGTTTAGCATCAACTAAAATTTCTGGCAAATGTAAATAATTCTATCAATCAAGTTTTATAAGATCATCAAAACTATTTGAACTATTTATTAACTCCTTATATTCAAGAATATTTACACCAGGTGAAGAATTAACAACTTGATAAATCATTGCTTTTGAAATATTGTCAGCAGAGATGCTTTTATACTTAGAAAGCTTTCCAAAAAGAAGTTTATCAATTAAAGAAAATATAACTTTTCCAATTTTCTCTCCAATTCTACTTTCATTTCTTTTACCTAAAATTATTCCAGGCCTTACAATACTTAAGTGGTGTAACGAAATTTTGGATATGTCTTTTTCAATCAATCCTTTAGTCATTGGGTATAAAAAAGATGAATTAGGATCTGATCCTACAGATGATATTATAGAAATACTTTTCACTCCACAATCATTTGCAATCCTCGCTAAATTGATGCAATAATGATAATCTACTTTTTTAAAATTATAAGCACTTCCTGCTTTTTTTCTTGTTGTTCCTAAAGCTATGTATAGATGATCAACATCTTTAAAAACACTTTCAATTTTAAGATCATCAAAATCAACTATAATATTTTGAATATTAGGTTTTGAATAATTAACTTTTTTTCTAGTTAAAGAAATGACTCTTGGGTAAATATTTGATAAGTTTTTTAATAAATGAGAACCAACCAAACCTGTAGATCCTGCAATACAAGGGATATGTTTTTGATTAACCATTACATTATAAAGTTATATAATAGACCTGCGCAGATTGCTCCAACAAAAGGTCCCATAACAGGGATCCAACTGTAAGACCAATCAGCATTTTTATTCTTTCTTGGAAGTAATGAGTAAACTAATCTAGGGCCAAAATCTCTAGCTGGATTTATAGCAAAACCAGTGGTTCCACCAAGTGTCATTCCTATAACCCAAACCAGAATACCAACTGGAAGAGCATCAAGAGCTCCTAATCCAAAATTAACAACTTCACCTTCAATTTTTAAATTAGGTTCAACTATATAAAATATGGCAAAAACTAAAATAAAGGTTGCAATAGTTTCACTAAAAAAATTGTTTTTATAATTTCTAATCGCAGGTCCAGTACAAAACGAACCTCTTACATTATCCTCATCTTTTGTGACTCTGAAATGGTCTATATAAACAATATAAGCTAACCAACTACCAAACATTGCTCCAATAAGTTGAATTAGTATATATCCTGGAACTAATGACCAAGAAAATTTCCCTGCAATTGCTAACCCTAGAGTCACCGCTGGATTTAAATGAGCTCCACTAAATTGACCTGTAATAAAAACAGCAACAAATACCGAAAGTCCCCAGGCCATACTAACTAAAATCCAATTCGAATTATCACTGCCAATTGTTTTTTTTAAACTAGTATTTGCATTTACTCCAATCCCAAGTAATAGAAGAATTGATGTTCCAATAAATTCAGCTAAAATAGAGTCCATATTATATTTTATTAATATTTGTTAATTTATAAAAAGATTGAAGTTGATCTTTTACCCAAACTTCATCTTTAAAAAGTTCCTTTGACATGATCTGAACAACCTTTGGAGCAATTCTAATACTTTCCTTGATATTTAAAAATAAGCATCTAGATCGACGTGACATAATATCGTCTAAATTTAATGCCATTTCATTTTCAACATAATGAATTATCAGTTCCTTAGACAGGAAAAAATCGTCACTTAAAGATTCTTTTGAAAAATCTATATTACTTAATCCGTTCTTAATTTTCAAATTAGAAGTATTACATTTTACAAATGGTAAATCTGTATTTTTCAGCGTTAAATCAATTACTTTCTCTGCCATTTTTCTATATGTTGTCCATTTACCTCCAATAACACTTACCAAACCTGAGTCGCTTACTAATATTTTATGTTTTCGTGATAAATCTTTTGATTTTGAGTTAGAATTACTAGCTACTAATGGTCTAAGACCAACAAATACACTTTTAATGTCATTTTTATTCGGATAAACTTCTAAATAATTTTTAATATTTTCTAAAATAAAATTAATTTCATTTTGAGTTGCTAGTGGATTAAATGAAGGTTTATCAACAATAGAATCTGTAGTTCCTATAATTACATGGTCCAACCATGGGATAGCAAACAATACTCTTCCGTCTGAGGTTTTCGGAACTAATATTCCAAAACTACCTTTTAAAAAGCTTTTGTCAATTACCAAGTGAACCCCTTGACTAGGTCTTATAACAGATTCTAATTTAATAGAATCCATATTCATTATTGATTTAGAAAAAACTCCAGTTGCATTAATAACATTCTCACCTAAAACAGAAAATGTATTATTATTAACAGAGTCATTTACAACTACGCCTTTAATTTTTCTGTTTTTTTTGATTAATGACTCAACTGACATGTAGTTAAGAAGGATAGCATTATGTGACTCACAGGTTAGAGCTATATCAATTCCTAATCTTGAATCATCAAATTGACCATCAAAATAAACAACTCCTCCTTTTAATTTTTCCTTAGCTACATTAGGCACTAATTCAATTGCACTATTTCTATTAACTATTTTTGATTTTTTAAAACTTAAATTTCCAGAAATAAAATCATATACTTTTAATCCCAAATAATAATAAAATTTAATAAAATAATTATAAACAGGAATTAAAAAACCAATTTGTTTAACTAGATGAGAAGCGTTTTTTTTCAATATATCTCTTTCTTTTAAAGCTTCATATACTAATCCAATTTGCCCCTTCTCTAAATACCTAACTCCTCCGTGAATAAGTTTAGTACTTCTTGAGGATGTACCTTTACAAAAATCAAATTTTTCTAGTAAAACGACAGAATACCCTCTTGATGAGGCATCTAAAGCACATCCCAGTCCAGAAGCACCACCACCAATTATAATAAAATCATATTTTTTATTATAATTTAATAGTTTAATGTTCGAGGATCTATTCAATTCTAAAGAACTTTTTTAATTCTACTTTCCCAATTTGAAACAACTTTTTTATCATATTCTAGCAATTGAGGATCAAATTTCTTTTCTACCTCCCAAATGTTTTTTATCTCATCAATCGAACTCCAAAATCCTGTTGCTAATCCTGAAAAGAAAGCGACTCCTAAAGCAGTGGTCTCAGTTATTTTAGGTCTAATTACTTGAGCTTGTAACAAGTTAGATTGGATTTGCATTAAAAGATTATTGTTACTTGCTCCTCCGTCAACTTTTAATTTATCAAAAGTAGTTCCTGAATCTTTTTGCATTTCAATTATTATTTCCCTAGATCTCAAAGCAATTGCCTCCAAAGCTGCTCTTGCAATATGTCCTTTTTTTGTTCCTCTGGTTATTCCCATAATCGCACCTGTGGCATTAGGATTCCAATACGGAGCACCAAGTCCAGACAAAGCAGAGATAAAAGTAACGCCTCCATTATTATCTACTGTCTGTGCTAAATCTTCAATTTCAGAAGCATCATCAATAATATTTAATTGATCTCTTAACCATTGAACTATTGCTCCTGCAATAAACACACTGCCTTCTAAGGCATAAACCGTATTATTACCAATTTTCCAACCAATAGTGGTTAACATTCTATTATTTGATTTAACTGGTTTATTTCCAGTATTCATCATACAAAAACAGCCTGTTCCATAAGTATTTTTTACATCTCCTGGTTCAATACACATTTGACCAAATAATGCAGCTTGTTGATCACCTGCAATTCCACAAATGGGAATTTCAAAGCCTAAAATATCTAAATCAGTAGTTCCAATTTTCTCTGAACTATCAAATACTTTAGCAAGCATTTTTTTTGGAACATTTAAAAGTGATAACAACTCATCATCCCAACTTAAAGTATGAATATTAAAAAGCAATGTCCTACTAGCATTTGTACAGTCAGTGGCATGTATTTTTTTCTTAGTTAAGTTCCAAATAAGCCATGTATCAATTGTACCAAATAAAAGGTCCCCATTATCAGCAGCTTGTCTTATAGATAAATCTGAATCTAAAATCCATTTAATCTTAGTACCAGAAAAATAAGCATCCAGTAGTAGTCCGGTTTTGTCATAAAAAGCATTCGCTTTTCCTAAATCCATCCAACTCATCGCAAATAAGGAGCAGTTCGCCTGTCTTGCCAAACAATGGCATTATAAACAGGCTTCCCAGTATGTTTATTCCAAATCAACAGTAGTTTCTCTCTGGTTTGTAATACCAATTGAATCAATTTCATCAAGTGCAATGATCTTAGATTTATTTACATTACATCATGTATCGCCTTTCAATTGAGTATTCCCAGATTTCAATTGGATCGTGCTCAACCCAAGATTCTTTGGGGAAAGATCTGAGTAAACTCAAATTGTGATGTTGCCACCTGAATTCCGTTTCTTGTCAAATAAAATAGCTCTTGAGCTAGTAGTACCAGCGTCAATGGCATAGATATGTATTTTTTCATAGTATTTAAATTATTCGACTATTAATTCATCCGCAAAAATCCAAGAAGGCAAATCAGCGCCATGGTGCCATATAGCGGGGCTTTACTCAATGTTGACTGCCTATAACTCTAATATACCTGAGCCTTTAATACCCCTGCATTAACAACTTGCGAAAAGGTTTGGATATCATTGACTTTACTTTTAGGAGCTACAGTGATCAGACTCATGTTAGAAACTTATTCCAAAACTTTTCCAACTTAACACTGTCCCTCGAGAATAACAGAATTCAACCTGTACAGGATAAAAAGACAATATGATTAGTCACCTGAAGGAAGTTCAGGCTCAAGTGATGTTAATTACTTGTAACTGCACCCAAATCTACTACTAGCATCCAAATCATTCCCCTCAAAACCTAGCCAATTAGAATAAAAACTATTACCGCCCTAAAGCCCCATCAGTCAATACCTTGAGGATCTTCATTAGCATATTTTTTAGGGTAACTGTAAGTAGATGAAACATCCTTAACGCTAGCCAGATTATTCTTTACTAGCTAGTTTCTAAGGCCTTTCTGATAGTTAATCGACATACTCAGCAACAGTGAAACCCATTTCATTCATTAAAGTAATATCATTATCGTTAGTCACAGTCATACTAAAAGCATTAAGTCTCCTCTAACACATTTAGGATTAATCACTAGTGACTATCATTTTCTAGTACGCTTCAAAGGATATAGATCAGAAAAATTCTTCCTGTAAGCTTCCAAAACTGCGTAATCAATAGACAGTCTTGCTCTTTCGAATTCTATTGTAATATCCCGAATCTAACTGCAACGCTAGCTAAGAGCCTCTGTTAAATAATACTGTCATAGTAATTAAAAGATTTTCAGGACTTAAAAAAGAGTCAAACCCTTGGGAAGGATCTCCATACAAAAACAGAAAAAAAGAAGTATTGCTTCAATTTGATTGAAATTGTATACTATCTTCACGATATTCAGCAATAAACATGCCACCATGAACCATAGTAACCATTAGTGAAATCATTTATACATTACGTCCGGAAATCTAAATCTGGATTCCACAAGTAGCTTTGGCCATCAATATAACTTCTTAAGTTCAAATAGCTCGCTAGCGTTATTTGCTATGTTGTTCAAAAATCCACTTAGCGTTATTATCAACAAACAAATTAATATTAGGTTTTATAGTACCCCAATTAGGAAAAGGTGCCAAAAAATTAGTAAACTGAGTTGTGTAATCCCAAATTCTAATGTTATCCGTTAAGTTGTGACCAGCCTTGCAAGATCAGAACTGAAAATCTTTGCAGCCTTCATTCAATTGGAACACTTCTATCACATTCAATAGAGCATAAAGTTATTAGAACATTACTCTCAATAGGCCTTGACTTATAGGAGGTTTCCTAGTGTATTGATAGGCAAGTGTAGAAATGGTTTTGTTGGGAAAAGATTCAGCAATCGGCATTAACAAAGTGAATCATAGAGCCAGCTGGACTTCCTTCATCATTCGTCAATTTCAGAACAACTTATCGCACATGACAATATTGAGTGTTATCATCTTGACTTACAGAAATTACATCTGAATTTGGGGATTTATTAAAAAAAGAATTTACACTGTCCTTAACAATTTTTAAAACGTCAGTATTTGTCAAACATAGTTGAGTTGGTAATCTTTTGCCATTTCTTAAAGCATAGTATTCCGGATTTTTATCGTAAAAAACTTCGTAGGGAAGAAAACGATGAAAAGTATGAACTCTAGCAGATGGTACATATCTTGGAAAAGCTTCATTAGTAACTTTTAGTTTATCTGCAAAAACCGAATCTTTATAAAATAGTTTTGAATGAACTGTTCTTGTCAAAACAGGAGGCTCAAAATAATATGAATAGTTTTTTGAGAAATTTATTGATTTTAAATCTTCATAGTAGGTAAAATCAGTTGACAACCAATTGACATCCAAAAATTTTTCTATGAAATCATATGTAGCATAATATAAATTTCTCTTATTATTAGCCGAAATTGTAATTAAAGAATCTTTATAATCAATAGAAATAAAATCTTTATTTAAATCAGTTTTTTCAACTAAAATTATTGATCTTTTTTTCTGCTTATCCGATATCTCTAAACTTATTCCTACAGATTTGTTTAAATAAACATTTAATGTATCTGCAACATCGGAATAATCTGAAATGATATTATACTTGGAGAGAGTTGGAATATCAATCGATACTTTATTTTCGGAACACGAAAAAAAAAGGAGTGAAATTATAAAATATAGTTTTTTCATATCAAACTATAAGTTAAGAAAACTATTTAAATATTAAATCTAGATTATTCTAGAAAGTAACATTTTTTGAAGATATAGTATTATCTCTTTTGTATTCAACCTTAACTAAATCACCACTTTTTAATTTAGACAGAGCTTTCATATAAGACATCATATCTTCTATTTTCGATTCTCCTAATTTAGTAATAATATCACCTTTTATAAATCCTGCTTTTTCTGCAGGTCTTCCGGATGAAACTCCATCAATTCTCATTCCTTTACCATCATACAAATAATCAGGAATAACACCCAGCGACACTTTAAATCTCGGAGATTCTTGACTTTCATTTTTAGTTTTTCTAAATGGCAACTTTCCATTATCATCGAGATCTGAAATTATAGAAAATATATAGTTTGAGATTAAATCCAAACCTTCATAATTAATCAAATCACTGTCATCACTAGGCTTATGATAATTCTCATGCTGTCCAGTAAAAAAATGTAAGACAGGAATGTCTTGTAAATAAAATGATGTGTGATCAGATGGTCCAACTCCAGACTCATTTTCAATTATTTTAAAAACTTCATTATTAGATTTAATAGTTTGTTTAAATATAGGAGAAGTTCCAAGTCCATAAACTGCAAGAGATTTTTCTTCATTCAATCTTCCTACCATATCCATATTTATCATATAATTAATTGATGAAATATCAACAGTTGGATTTTTAACAAAGAAATTTGAACCCAAAAGACCCATTTCTTCACCTGAAAAAGCAATAAATAAATAATTATTATTCTTATTTACATCAACTAGTTTTCCAGCCAAATCCAGCATTAGTGAAACACCACTTGCATTATCATCTGCACCATTATGAATCTTAGTTTCACTTCCTCTATACAAAGACCCTTGATCTCCAAAACCTAGATGATCATAATGTGCACCAATGACAACTGTATTTAATGAACCATTATCCAAAAAACCTATTACGTTATTTCCTGTAATACCATTATTTTTTAAAGAATCATTAAACTTTATTTCTTCATGTGGATGAGATTTTGGTTTAAATGAAAAAGGATGTAAGTAACTATCTATCCCTTTGGCTTCAATATTTAAGTCCTGAAATCTCTCAGAAATATATTTTGCTGCAATTCTCTCTCCTTCACTTCCAGTGGCTCGTCCTTCTAAATCATCAGACGATAAAAAAGTTAAATCTGATTTAATTTGATTAGAATATTTAGAAGTTGATGTACAGGAAATTGAAAAAATTAATAAGAAAATGATAGAAGTCAACTGGTTTCTCATAATTTGTATATTTTTGCGCAAATTACAACTTTAAAACATGAAACAATTATCTCTAATTATAATTTTATTTGGACTGTTTTCTTGTCAAACAAAAAAAGAAAATTCAAACCCTTTAATTTTTGAAGATGAAGTGAATTTCAAAACTTTAAGACAAGTTACTTTCGGAGGCGATAATGCAGAAGCTTATTGGAGTTTTGATGATAAACAATTAATTTTTCAATCTAACAATAAGAATTGGAACGTTGAGTGTGATCAAATGTTTTTAATGAATGCTGATCAAACATTTAAAAATAATGATCCTAAGATGGTAAGTACTGGACTTGGAAGAACTACATGTTCTTATTTTCTTCCTGACAATGAACACATCCTTTATGCCTCTACTCACGAAGACAATGAAAAGTGTCCAGAGGTTCCTTTAAGAAAAGAAGGTAAATATGTTTGGCCTATATATGACTCATTTGATATTTATGTTTCTGATTTAAATGGAGAAATCAAAAACAAACTAACTGATCAAATCGGGTATGATGCAGAAGCAACTGTTTCTCCAGTGGGCGATAAAATAGTTTTCACATCTACTAGAAATGGGGATTTAGATTTATACACAATGAACATTGATGGAACAGACGTCAAACAAATAACATTTGATTTAGGTTATGATGGTGGAGCATTCTTCTCGCCAGATGGTTCAAAATTAATTTTCAGATCCTCAAGACCAAAAACTGAAAAAGAAATTGAAGAGTATAAAGGTTTACTTAAACAAGGATTAGTACAACCTACTAATATGGAACTATACATATGTAATTCTGATGGAAGTGAACTTCGTCAATTAACAGATCTTGGTAATGCAAATTGGAGTCCTGTATTCCATCCTTCTGGGGAAAAAATTCTATTTTCATCAAATTTTGAAGCAGAAAGAGGATTTCCTTTCAATCTTTATATGATTGACATTGATGGTAAAAACTTAAAAAGAATTACACATAGTGAAACTTTTGATGCATTTCCTGTTTTCTCTAGAAACGGAAAGAAATTAGCTTTTTCATCAAATAGAAATAATAACGGAACTAGAGACACAAATCTTTTTATAGCTGAGTGGCAAGATTAAATTAATTACTTTTTTTGAAAATTAGTTTAAAATTAATTTTTGCTAAGTCGTCCATTTTCACAAGCATTAATGATGGTAATTTGATCTCGAAATCTGTCAAAATAATCGAAAAATCGCCTTCAATTGTCAAATTGTCAATTCCTTTAATATAAGATGCGTTAACGATCTTATTAATTTTTTTACCATGAAAATCTAACTCACCTTTTAATTCAATTGTATCTGAAGAAATTAAAATTTCATTTGAGAAAAACTTTACACTAGGAAAATTCAATGCATTCAAAACTCTAATCGCATTAGAATCTCTATTACTAATTCCACTGTCAAAATCAGCTATATTAGCTGATATAGCAATCTTGCTTTTAAATTCTTCTAAAAAAACTCCTTTTACATCATTATTGACTCCTGACCATGCATGAAGAAGATGCTTAGCGTTATACTCGATAACAGACTCTTTACTATCTAACATCCATTTATTTTCATTTTGAGCAGATAAATTAGAAATGGAAATAAATATTAAAAAGAATATAGATTTGTACATAATTAAAATTTAATAACTAAAACAGCGGTTGCATAGCTAGCGAATGCGGTGTAAGCTGCAGCTTTGTGATTACTTTTATTTTTATCTTTATAATAATTTGTAGCTACCATTGCTGAAAAATGAAGAGTGGCTAGCATCTTGTGGGCTTTGATTGAATTCAGACCCTTGACCTTTTTATTTATTAAAGGAGGGGGTGAGAACAATGATAATCCTGCTCCGGTAAAATATCCAATATTCACAATTTTACCCATTGTTTTATGAGTATTATAAAGATCATCTTGACCATTGTATAGCT
>CALJVK010000017.1 GCA_937773465.1 uncultured Flavobacteriaceae bacterium
CCCTGGCACTGTCCTTACAGTCCAGAGGTCTTAAACTAAAAATCTGCTCAAGCAAGCTTGGCAGATTTTTTTATTTAATCCCTGGTTGCGCCAGCTCGCTTCATTGTGGAGACGCCGAGAATAACTGGTTAGTTTTTCTCTAGCCTCCCGCTTAGGAAATGCCCCGGCACTGTCCTTACAGTCCAGAGGTCTTAAACTAAAAATCTGCTCAAGCAAGCTTGGCAGATTTTTTTATTTAATCCCTGGTTGCGCCAGGTCGCTTCATCGTGGAGACAAAGGGAGTGAAGTCGAACTATTTTGGGGTGGATTTGAAATTATATTTTATTTTGTAATAAAACAAAAGGAGCCCAATAATTAGGTTCACTATATTCTTTTTTTATTACTTGTTTTGCAGTTCTTAAAGCTAAATTAATATTTTTATTTTTTAGTAGTTCACTATAGAATGTAATCATAAACTGTTGCGTTATTTCATCATCTACTGGCCAAAGTGTAGATATTATGTTTTTGGCTCCAGCTCTTAAAAATGAATTTGCTAGGTTTTCGCCACCAAAAAATGTGCTATTTCCAAACCCTGTTTCGCATGCACTTAGAACCACAAGTTCTGTTTGTGTAAAGTTTTTTTGAATAATCTCAAAACCAAAAATAATTCCATCATTACGAACCTCTTTTTTAAAATCTGTTTGAAGATTATTCTTAGAATTTGCTGCTAGTAATCCCCAATTAAAACGATCGTATTTGTTTCCTTCAATAAAAAAGCCATGGGTGGCTAAGTGTATAATACTAGACTTAGTATTAGCGTAGAGTGATTCTTCTGTTGAAGATTCTAGATTTGTAGTAACCGTTTTAATATCTCTTTCTGTTAATAAAATATTCAGTGCATTAATTTCTTTTTCTGTGTATGGTAATGGATTTATACCCGCGCGTACTTTTGAGTTTATAGTTTCTAATGTGGTGTTTCCATCTGAGAAATCTGGATTTCCAAACAAAAATGCGGACTCAAACTCGCTAGCAGTATCTATTTTAAAAATTGCTGAAGGGCGTTCTACATAGTTGATTTCATAAATATCAAAAAGATACTTTTCCTTTACAGGGTTCCATAAGGATTCGAGGTTTACATTAGTAAAGAGCCCTTCATTTTTTATAAATAGTTGATTTATTGAGGGAGATAGTTTATCTACTATTGGCTTAAACAATACATTATAGGAATAAATATCTAGTTTTTTATTGGTTATTTGTGAAGTATAAAAATCAATTAGTTTTCCCAACTCGGTTTCACTAATTTTTATTATTTGAGCCTGGTCTTTTGTGATTAAATGTGCTACAAATACAAGTTTGTTTAATTTTGAAAACCTAATATAAGCTTGGTTGGATTGTAGTTTATTTTGAAAAGAATGTAATTCAATTTCTTCATTTTTGTTAAACCTAGTTTTTATATTTTGTTGAAATACATCAAACTCACTCTTAATAAGTTGTAATTTATCATAGTCTTTTTCATAAGATCTTTTATTTAATAGTTCAAAATACATGTCAGAATTCTTTTCACTTACATTTAGCAATATTGAATTGTATCTATCTAAATCATCTACTTTTAATTTATAATTAAGAATTTCATTGGTTTGTTTTGAATCAATTATATGAGAATGAACTTCATTTTCTAGTGCAGACATTTTTAATCCGATATCTACCATCATATTAATTTGATTTTCATAGCTTAAATCATTAATTATATTAATATTTTTAAGTTCAGACTTTAATGCTATTAGTTTCAAATTTAGATATTGTGAAGTAAATACTCCCATATCTCTCTTGTAACCATAATACTTTAGATCCTTTTTTACATCAAAAATTTCATATATGGAATCTAATTTTTTTAAAAAAACCTCATTGTTGTATTTTTTTTGGGAAACTTGAGAACCGAATTTCATCATTGACAAATTGAATTTTCCATAGTAAGGATTTTTCTCCTCCAAGGCTAACATTTCGTCTAATACCAATTCAGATTTTTCATGTTTAGATTCAGAAAAAAGAAGGCGCCTCTTCATATCAAGTAACTTTCTTTTAATTTCTATAAACATGTCTTTATCAAAGCGAACGAATGACTTATTATTTTTTAGACTCTCTTCAAGATTTTCATATTGCTCTTTGTAAGTGTTTAGGTAATCTCTGGCTTTTTCATTATTTTTCTTTATCAAATAAATTTCAAAAATTTCATATAAAAGATCATTATCTCTAACCATATCATCATAGCTGGAAATCTCTCTAGACCAGTGATAAGGATTTGAACGTGCATTTACAAATCTCATTAATGCTCTGTCATTTTTTTTAATATATCTATAAAAATAGCCAGACATGAGAAGGAAGGTATATTTATTAATATCTGATTGATTATTATAAAATTTATCATGTTTTTTCAGTAAATAATTAGAAAGTTCTACTAATTTATACTTAAAATTAAAATCAATTGCAATACCCATTGCAGTAGTGATTGAGGTTTTAAATTCTTTTTTATCAATATTATCTATAATATACTTATAATATCCAAATGCAGATTCATAAGTATTTTCAAGATTGTATTTGCGTTGTAAAATATTTAAATTTAGATTTTTAAATCTAGGTTCATTGATTATTTTTTGTTTGAGTAAGTTTTCTATGGTATTCTTTAAAATTTTAAGTTCCTCTAAACTAGAAAGCAGTATTCTTAAATTTAAATCTTTGTCAGATACTTTAGCATTTAGCTCATCCAAAATAAACACTTTAGTTTCATTAAGAATGGCATCAATTTGAACCCCTTCAATTTTGTAATTTTTTACACTTGATATAAATTGCCAAAAAAGCTCTAAAGTCTTTACCAAATTTTCGTAAGTAATTGTTTTTTTATAGGTATTCAATAAGAGTAACAAGTCTGACTCTATTTCTTTTTCTGTCCAATCTGGATAATAAATACGTTGCGATCTAATCTTGTACATATCAATAAAATTGAAGGGTGAAACACCTTCAGAATTATTATTTATTATTGCCTCATAAATTATATCATGCTTTTCTAATTCTAAAGACTTGATATCAATATTATAACTATCTGAACCATAATTTGTATTTAAACTTAAAATTTCATTAATAGCATAGATTAAATCAGAACCACTTCCATATAATTTATTGAATTTATATCGTAAGTTAAACACCTCATGCCAAAAGTTTACATCTGGTTTTGATGGCTTAGTTTCCAACCATCCCTTTTCTATTTTTATTGAAAACTTACTAAGCAAAAGTTTAATGTCAAAAATCTCATCTGGGGTTAAAACTATATTACGGTCTAAAAAAGTGTTGATTTGGTTTTTTAAGCCATTAAAACTAATAGTCGAGTAGTTATTGATGTAACATTCGTTTATAAGGTAATTTAAGGATGAGATCAGATCTCTATGGTTTTTGTTTATGTAACTCAGCGCATTTGTGTCTATTAAATCACTAGTTCTAAGATAAAACAACAAATTTCTATAACTATACCCAACAGGAAGGGACTCGAGTTTAGCGCCATAATCAAATGTTTTTTTAAGAGCACTAAAACGAAATTCCTTATCTAAGAATTTAGATTTTGAGGCATTATAGTATTTTTTAAAGAGTAAATTATTACTAAGAAAATTCAGTTTTTCATCATTACTTTCATAATGTGAAATCAACGATTTTAAGTCTTCATCTTTGTAATTTTCATCATACGCATTCCTTAAAATATGTTTAAAATTATATGCATCAAAAAGGTTTGTTATGCTTAAAACATGACTTTTATTGAGTCCCTTTTTTTCAATTTCAATACTAATGTTAAGATATTCCAGACAGGAAGAATAAAATGCTTCTTCAAAAGCATAAGTAGAAGTATAATCGTTCATAAAATAAGGAAGGTAATCTTCTAAACCTTTTTTAATTAGGTAATTTAAATGGCTTTGATAGTTTGTATTAGCCACGCTATCTTTCCTTAATTTTTCTATAGCTGTTGATTGAAATTTAATTAAGTTGTAAAGAGAAAATCGAACAGAATCACTTTCAGAATATAGTATAATCTTATTTTCATTAATACTTGCCAACGTCTTTTTAACTTCATTATAATCATAGCGATCAAATTCACTAAAAAGCTTATCAAAAGATGCTGTTTGACAAAATAATTGACAGCTAAAAAATAAAAACAGGATTTGTAATCTCAATTCTATGACTTTATATAAAAGTAACAAAAGTTATCTTAAAATTACAATTGTTAATTTCATAAGTTAAAATTATTTATATTAGAGGAACTAAATAAGTTGGTTCACAAACTATCTAATTCAAAACTATAGAATTATGATCATCAATATAGCACTTTACATTATCTATATATTTTTAATAGGATCATGGTTCTACTGCTTATATTATGCAATAAAAAACGATAGAAAATTAAAACCGATACTTCTTCTAGTCTTATTAAATATTTTTTACATTCCAATTTATTTTGATCAAATAAAAAAGCAAAAGCAATATGATAAAAACTCATAGAGTTTATAAGATTAGAGTTGTTTTTTTAAATTTCACCATGAAAAAGGTATATCTAATTTTATTTCTTGTCAATTTTTCATCTTATGCAAATAATTGCAACGATGCTGTAAAAGAAATTTATCAAAATATAATTACAAGCATCGGTAATAACAGTTTGTACCCTCCAGAGCTTCATTTTTCTGACGAAACTAGAAGCGTTGCCTATATGTCTAGTAAAGGCATTACTATTGAACAGAAGACTATTGATTTATTTTGTGGTGAAGATAATTTTGAAGACAAAATAGCCTATATCATTGCCCATGAGCTAGCCCATTATTATTTGGAGCACTCATGGATGAGTAATACAGGGTTGTCGTACGCCAGTTCTATTGGAGAGTTTGTAGAAGATAGCTCTAGCTTATATTCTGCGAAACAAAAGAAACTTTCGGAAAGTCAGGCAGACTTATACGCAGGTTTTTACGGCCAAATTGCAGGTTATAATACCCTTGGTTTTGGAGAGATAGCTTTAACTGAGGTTTATGAATCCTATAAGCTACCAAAAGAACTTAATGGGTATCCTAGTTTTGATGAACGAATAGAAATTCTTAATTCGCGAATAAAAAAAGCTAATAATTTAGCCTTATTGTTTGAATTAGGAAATGTGTTTTTAAAAAATAAAAATTATAACAGTGCTAAATATTGTTTTGAATTTATTCTTAAAAGTAAATTTAACTCTCGTGAAATTTATAATAATTTAGGGCTTAGTTTTTTATTGTTTGGAGTTAGTATATCCGATAAACCTATTTCTAACTTAGTATATCCACTATTCATAGACCAACAAACTAGGGCAGAAGTTAACTCAACTAGATCGGGAAGTTTTTCAGACAATCCACAAGAAATGATTTTAGAAGCTCAAAAATTATTTAATAGAGCATTGGCTTTGGATACTAGTTATGAACCGGCTAAACAAAATCTAATAGTTTCAGACTTTTTATTGGAAACCACCCAAAAAGGGCGTGGTAATTTTGTGAAATCTTTAAAAGCTTCAAATATTGACTCTGAGTTTATTATAGACTTTAAAGTTATAAATGCAGTTCTAGAAAACCGAAAACCCAAGAAAATAAATAAACTAGCTCTCAAAGGTAGCTATATAAGCCGCTTGAATGCTTCAAGCTATAATTCAACACAAGAATCTATTATCAGTTCTGATGAGGTCTTAAAGCGGCTTAATATTAATTTAATGGAGTTGCTAATGGGTTCTGGAGGTAAGAAAATAAAGGGTACTCATTACAATGTAAAAATGATGGGTAAAATCCAAGTCATAGAAGGTAAAAAAATAACAGTTTTTAAAATTCCGAGAAAACTTATAGAGGCTTCATTTACTGCACAAGAACAAGCTGTTTTTTATATAACAGCAAAAGGAGTTTACTATGTTTATATCAACTAGGTTAAGTTTAGTTATTGCATTCGGTTGAAATTTTATTTAAGATAACTGTTTTTAAATCTTCATCTTTCACAAAAGTTAGAGCATCATTAAGGTCCTCACACATTAATTCATTTTCTCCAAACTTCTCATATAATTCAGCTCTCAATACAAAAACTTTAGATAAATCTAATCTCGAATAATCAAGATCAGAAATATAATAACCCTCCTCAGAATCATTTTTTATTTTTTTTATTGATTGAGAAAGACTATTTAATGCTCTAAAGTCATTTTTTTGTTCTAAGTATACCAATGCAGAATAATAATCTGCTTGAGGGTCTTTTAAATCTCTTTCGATTGCTTTATTGTTAAGCTCAATAACTTTTTTATATTTCTTAAGACTAAAATTAAAGTTTATATAACTATGATTTAGGTTATTATCCTCAGGTTCTAGTTCCAATGCTCTCAGGTAATCATCATTTGCTTTATCATTCTCTTTTAAAGAAATATGATAAAATTCTGCTCTACTTAGGTATCCAGCGAAACTATTTGGTTCTATTTCAATAGCTTTATCAAAATATTCTAGTGCTTTTTTATTATCCTTAATATTATCCTTATAAATATTACCTAATTCGCTATATACACGACTCTCTTTAGGGTATAGCTCCATTAATTTATTAAGGGTTACAACTGCTTTATCAATAAACTTTAATCCAATAAAAGAAGTGGCTAAATGATAATAAATTCTCTTATCTGAAGGGGCTATCTTAATAGCCTTTTCAAAATCAGCAATAGCTTTTTTATAATCTTGTAATCTAATATAATAAACTTGACCACGAGTATTATAGAATTTAGACTTTTCTGAATCTAATTCAATTGCCCTATTAAAATTATTCAATGCTTTATTAGTATTTCCTAAATTCAAATAGATAAATCCGCGATTATATATCGCATTAGCATAAGTTGAATCTAATTCAATTGCTTTATTATAATATTCTAATGATTTTTCATTATCGTTATATATTTGAGTATATAGATTGGCTATTTCGTTCATCGTATATATTGAAATAGGATCTAATTCTAATATTTTTAAATAATTAAAAAGTTGTTTTTCAAATTGTTTTAGTTCACCAAGTGAGTTGGCTAACATATAATAAGTATTTGTTAGGTCAGCTTCTTCTAGAGAATTTAAACTAATAGCCTTTTCATAATCAGTAATAGCTTTATTATAATCTAATTTTTGGTTTTGGTAAATTTCACCACGGAAATAATAAGGATGTGAATCTTTTGGATCTAATTCTATAGCTTTATTATAATCATCTATCGCTTTATCATAATTTTTTAAATCTTCATAAAGAAAAGCACGGACTATGTAGATTCTGGAATCATCCTCTTCTCCTTTAAAATCATTAACTACTTTATTAAAATATTCTAATGCTTTGTTATAATTTTTTTCACGTCTATAAATATTTCCCAAATTAAAAAGAGTATTTCTTGACCCTGAAGGGAAAAGTTCTAATACTTTTAAATAAATCTCAATAGCCTTTTTATCATTACCCATTCTACTGTTCGTAATAGCTAAAGAATAATAATACTCTAAATCTTCAGTTAATTCAATGGCTGTTTTAAAATCTTTAAGCGCCTTTTCAAAATTTTTCAACTTATGAAGATAATAGCTCCCTCTTTTATAATAATAGGAATCATTTTTGGGAGCTAATAATATAGATTTATCAAAATCTTTTAATGCCATTACTTCTTCCTTTAAATTATATCCATATAAAGTAGCACGATACATATATACTTTTGAATAGTTTGAATCTAATCGAATTATTTTATTATACTCTTTTAATGACCGTTTATATTCTTTTAGTTTACTATAAACTCTACCTTTTGAAAGTATTGCGCGAATATTATTAGGTTCTTCATCTAAAATAAGTTCTATAATTTTTAGACCAGTATATCTATCTCTTTCATCATCTTGAATGATAGCTTCTATTTTTTGAAATTCATCTTCAAAATCACCAGGGTTTAGAAAAAACTCTTGTCCTGTTAATTGTGTAAATTCAACAGGGCGTTGCTCTCCTTTAGAGTTTCTTAAAACCTCAGATCTAACATTTCTAAAAACTTGATCTATGTTTATCCCTTCAACCAGCATATTTTTAGATAAACTTCTGGTGTAAATACTATTTTTTTCGACACCATCAGCCGCTGTTCGTCCTGCATCTGTAGAAAAAGCAATTAAAGAACCAGTTGGTGGGGGTACTTTAGCAAGGCCACCTCCTTTTACAGAACGGGTAGTATTCCATTTTGATTCAAAAGGGTTATCTCTACAAGCATCCAACACAAGAATATTAACTTGATTCGTTTTAGCTTCTAAATATCGAAGGATTGCCTGCACACTTACCGCATAGTCTTCAATATCTATTTCTGAATCAAAGGATTCTTGAGTAGGTAAAAGATAATTTTCATTTTTAATTTGAACTCCGTGACCAGCATAATATACAAAACCAACGTCTGCACTATCTCTTTTAATACCAAATTTTCTAATGGCATTTTTAAGTTCTCTTTGAGTTTTTAAATTATAATATTCTAAAACTTCAAAATCCAATGAATCTAATGTTTTAGCTATTAGTCTAGCATCATTCACTGGGTTTTTAAGCGCTCCTTTATCATAATTAGCATTACCAATAACAAGTGCTAGTCTTTTTTCTTTTTCTTGGCTGAAAAGAAAAAATGGGAGTAATAGAAAGATTAAAAGTTTGATTTTCTTCATATAGAATGATTCTAATTGTTATTTCTTAGTTGTTTATAGCTTTCAAACATATACTCTTTATCTTTGAAAAATTCTTCCCAACTGTAATCTCTATCTACAAAATTAAACATCAATTTTCCTCCCTCTCCATGTCTTAGATTCAAGTAATCGTGACCAAGTTCATGATATAAAACATACCATTTCTTAGATGGGCTTGCTTCTTGCCATTTTTTAGGATCAACATCTATATAAATTTCACCATCTATATTCATTCCATTTGCAATGGCTAAAACTCCTTTAGATAATTGTTTGAACTCTGTTTTTATTTTATTTTTTCTAATAAGAATTCCATTTTCCTTGCAATCATTTATAAATACCTCAACCATGGCAGGTAAATCAAAGAAGTTTACATTAGATAAATTTTTTCCACCTAGCTCAAAATGTTTTGACTGTACTATTTTTGCCTTATCATTAAAGTGTTTTTTTAACTTAGAGCTTTTGGTTTGATAAGACAATCCAAAATAAAGTCCGTTAGAGCCATAGCCTACTTTTGGGCTTACTTTAGATGAAAGTAACTCAAGTGATAACCTAAAGTATGCCGAGTTAGACTTATTGGAAGTTTCAACATAATAGGTTGAAATGGCATCACTGTAAAATACACCTGCTTCTTTTAAAAAATTATAACCTCCTGATAAAGATATGAATAATGCATTTGATAACTCAAATCCTACCTTAACAGCGGGTCTTCCAATAAAGAAATTGGAAATTTCACCTGTATAATCTTCAGGGTACTCATTATAACCAATATAACCCGTCATATCATTTGTCTGAAAAATCAGATGTCCCTATTGAATATTCAATACCTACTAAAAAGGGAATTTTTTTCTTTTCAAAGAAAATATAATCGTAACTAAAGTTTATACCTGAACCCTCTGATTTATTCGAATATTCTAAACCAACACCAAAGCTATTAGATTGAGAAAAAGCAAATAATGGAAATAATATTAGAGTGATTAAGCAAAAATGTGTTTTCATAATCAAATTATTTTTCTTCTTTCTTATTCATATAAAAAACTTCTCCGGTAAGTTTAGATTCTTCAACTGGGCTTTGTTTGTTTTTAGACAATTTTAAAACCTCTGTTCTTACATTTTTAAAAACTTGCTCAATACTAATACCTTTAACCAATAAGTTTGAGGCTAAAGCTTTTGAATACATACTATTTTCTCCGTTTCCATCTGCGGCTGTTTGGCCGTGGTCTGTTGAATAGGCTATTAAAGAACCTTGAGGTGGTGGTGTTTTTGCTAAGCCACCTCCTTTTAAAGAGCGAGTTTTATTCCAGTTAGATTCAAAAGGATTGTCTCTGCAGGCATCTAAAACAACAAAATTTAATTGTCCTTCTCTTGAAGCTTCTAAATATCTTAGTACCCTTTGCATACTTACTGCATTGTCTTCAACATCTTCTTCATATTCAAATACTTCTTTTGTGGGAAGTAAGTAGTTTTGATTGTTTAACTGAACACCGTGGCCAGCATAGTAAACAAAACCTATTTCATAATTTTTTCTTTTTCTGCCAAAATCTTTGATAGCATCAAGCATAGCATCTTCAGTAGCAAGATTGGTGTGTAATAGCACTTCAAAATCTAACTTTTTTAAAGATTCTGCAATTAAAGTAGCATCATTTACAGGGTTTTCTAAAATACCTTTGTTATAATTAGCATTTCCAATAACGAGTGCTATTCGCCTTTCTTTAATTTTGCCATTCAACCATAACTTAGTATAATCTATTTTACCTTCAATATATAAGCCTGAGATAGTATCTTTTGTTTGACCAGTTTTATAATAGATTTGTTCTCCTTGTCTTAAATCATCTACATAGTTACTTTTAAACTCAATTTCACCAGACTCATAATAGTATATTAGTTCTCCTTGTTTTAAATTATCAACATAATTTATTTTATATTCAACTTGCCCAGACTTATAATAACCTGTATCTTCACCTTGTAATAAATCATTAATATAACTATATTTAGATTCAACTTCTCCAGTCTCATAATAATGTCTTCCTTCGCCTTGTAATAAATCATCTTTAAAAGTTCTGGTCCACTTCACTTTTCCTGAAGGATAAAAACCAATATTTTCACCTTCTCTTCGGTTTTTTTCGTAGTAGTTTATGGCCAACTTTGATCCATCATCACGAAATGAAATTACCTCACCATTTAATTTTCCTTTCAAATATTTTCTTCTCATTAGAAGATTACCGTTTTTACTAAACAGTTTTAATTCACCATCAACTAATCCATCAATATAGTTTGTTGTAATTTCAATTTCCCCGGATTTATAATAAACTATTTCTTCTCCCTGTAATAATCCATTAACCCAAGTTCTTTTAGTTTCAACTTCTCCAGACTCATAATAGAATATTTGTTCGCCTTGTAATATGCCATCCTCAAAATTATTCGTAGCGACTAATTTCCCAAATTCATTATAATTATTTTCCTCACCTATTTTATTATTATTTAAATAAGAACTAGAAGAAGATTTATTACTATTTTCGTAATAACGAGTAGATGGACCCTGTATAAAAACTGAATCTATTCCTTGCTTATCTAGACCAACATAGGAAGCATAAAACATATTTTGTTTTACACCATTACTATAGTAGTCTATAATTCTACCAGATGGTATCTTTTTATCTTTAAATGTTATTTCTCTGTAAAATGAAGCTGAATCTTTTTTTACTAAAGGTCTCCATTCATTATTATAATAAATTGTTATTTTTTCTCCTATGGGTAATTTATCAAAATCTAAAAAAACCGATAATTTTCCCTCTTGAGAATAACAAAAGGAAGTAGTTATTATTAAGAGAAACAGCAGTTTTTTCATTAGTTTAATTTAATAAATTAATATTCCTAAAAAAATAATACTAAAAATATACAAAGAATAATAGAATGCATTTTTAGGTGATTGAAAATAAGGAAAGTTAGTTTTTTTACTATGCTGTAATATCATTACTAAAATATTGAAAAAAACCATAAAAATAACTAGGTTACTTACTGCATCTGCTTTGGTGAACACTTGTAAACCAGGCAATACAGAATCTACATAATAACGATTACCAATGGCTCCAAAAATAGCACCAACAGCCAACGTAACTTTAGATTCAAATTCTGTTTTTAAGGGTATTAGAAAAACCAAACAAGAAATTAAAAATGATAATATACCCCCTAAAAATAACTTCAAGAACAACCAAGAACCTTCTCTATCTAGAGTGAGAATAATTTCTAGTGTTTCGGTAACAATACTTCTAGTAGTATTTGGTGAGGTTCTAATTAAATCGCTATTGTCATTATTGTATTTATAATCATATGAAATACCTTCTATATTAAACCCATCCTTTAAGTTTTCTAGTGGTGTATTATAACTACTAGGAAATTTTAAACTAGGTCGTAATTTAATTATAGAAGTATCTACGGTAGTTATAAACTTATATTTTAATTGTTGTTTGTCAAAAGGAAAGTCTCTTAAATCCCAATTAATATCAAATGGCGCTTCTACTCTTTTAACACCTTTAGTTTTAAAGTTATCATAAAACAAGTATTTGTAATTTTCAGTATT
The DNA here is from genome assembly GCA_937773465.1 of uncultured Flavobacteriaceae bacterium. Next base: position 12,289 of record CALJVK010000017.1, read on the forward strand.
TTTATAATATATAGAGGGTTTAACTGGATCTCCTCTTAAATTATTTTCTTTAATATAAATGTCAAAAAACTCATCATGTAATAAATTTATTGTATCGCCACCTATACTAATATATGAGGTGTCGTAATTTGAATATGAACTTACTAATAGAGTAGAAAAAAACTCATCTTTATTTAAATCGATGTTTTTTATATCTTTTACGTCTATGGATATATCAAATTCTATTGGCCATTTAAGACTATCTTTTTCTTGAAGAAATTGTTCTGGGTAATAAGGGTCTCCTAAATATTTATAGTCATTATTATTTTGAGCAAAGGAGTTAACAAAAAAAATAAACAATAAAAAAAAACCATTAATCTTTACCATTTGACTTTGGTTTGTTTGTTTTAGTAGAATTTGCCTTTCGTATTGACAATTCTGTTCCTAACAAAGAGAAAAACTTCTTTGCTTCTAATTGAGTCTCTAGTGTATTTTGATTTTCTGCAAATCCTAATTTTTCGTAATCTTGAAGTACCCCGTTTACACCATTTGCTGAGTATAAACCATCTTTATCAAGCACCAAAAAGAAACCACTCATATTACTGTTAATAAATTTACCAACATAGAAGGTGTCATTATCTTTATCTCCCCATATACCATATCCCGATATAGAATTGTTTAAATACTGCCCTTCGTATGAACTATAATTATTGTTATCTGTTTTATACTTGTAACGTTTAAAATCATTAGTATCAATAATTGTAGGTGGTTTTACTACAATATTCTCATTTAACTCAAAAACATGAGCTTCTTTGGTGTAAGTTTTAAAGTCACTATATCTTACCCACATGTAGCCATTGTCTCCAAAGTCTCTTCCCCAACTATTAACAATTCTAAAAGCACCACCATATTTATAGTCATCATAACCTATAACACACAAAGCATGTCCGTCTTTTTTATCTGATGAACCCGGATTCCATAATCCATCAGACTTAATACCATTTAGGTTTTGGGCTCGATATGATTGCATAGTATCATCAATAGTCATTCCAACAATAACAGGAAATCCATCATAAATTAATTTTTTTACATTATTCACAAAACCAGGCTTATTTATAAAAACAGTATACCACTCTTTAATACTATAGGGTTTTGTGTAACTAAAAACATTACTCATATTACTCTTATCCCAATTTTGATTACAAGTAGTGAATGGTGGAAACATTGTTTTTTTAGATCCTACTTTTTTTAGATTACCTAATGCAGCATCAAAAGGAAGTCCATTATCGCAATTATTTACTTCTGAAAAATATAATGAATACAAAAAATATGGATCAAAAGAATGAGCATATTTATCTTTATAATCTGTAATATTAAACTTCTTGTTGTACATCGTAGATAAACCATAATAAAATGTTGAAAATCCAACACAGGTTCCGCCTTTTTGACTCAAAACAGGAGGTACATATTTTTCTAAACTGTAGGAAGATGGATACGTAGTTGCGAATCCATAAGACTCAGAGGGAAATTCATTGTATTCAGAAAGTTTATCAGCAGGAGTAAAGATTAATCCTTGACCATACATATTGAATCCTAAAAATAATATTAAAAATAAGAACTTTTTCATCTATTTATATTTTCTTAAATATACAAAAAAAATCTAAATTTTTATTCAATACACAATTCCTGAGTTACTTGTCAATGAAATTAAACTATCATGTATTTGGTTTAGAATTTTATATTAAAATAAAAAGTTATTTTAGTTAATAATACCTAGATATTATATTAATCAAGTTTAATGTAATCAACTAGTCTCACACTTATTCTAATATTGTTGACTAATAGTTAACTAGAAAAAACCTCAACCTATTGATTAACAATTAGTTGAGATTTTTTATCGT
>CALJVK010000018.1 GCA_937773465.1 uncultured Flavobacteriaceae bacterium
AACAAGTGAGTAGAAGTATGATTACAAGAACTATTAAGCCTGGCATCTTTATCAACGAAAACAGTTATTCGCGAATTTAATGCATTTGGAAGTTGATTAGTTACATGAATTATAGTGTCATTTTCTTTCACTGTATTAATAATATTTATAGTAGAATCTTCGACTGTTTTTATATAACCAGTGTCTCCAATTTGACCACCACCCTGAGCGTAAAAAGGAGTAGATTCAAAAACTAAATGAAAAACAGAATCTCCCTTTTTAGTAATCGACTCCCTATACCTTGATATTTTAGTTTCAGCATATAGCTGATCGTATCCTAAAAATTCTGTTTCTTGAAAATTATCATGTAAAGATATCCACTCTTGATTTTGATTATTAACAGCAGCTTTTGATCTATTTTTTTGCTCTTGCATTAAACTATCAAATTGATTCACATCATAATTCATGTTTTTTTCTCTTAAAATAAGAGCAGTTAAATCAACAGGAAACCCGAACGTATCATATAACTCAAAAGTATTTGATCCTGATATAGTATCTGTTTTGTTTTTAGATATTATTTCATCAAGCTTAACAATTCCTTTATCCAAAGTTCTTAAAAAAGATTCTTCTTCTTTTTTGATAACATTTTCAATAACATCAATTTGTAATTTTAATTCTGGAAAAACTGATAAATACTGATTTGAAAGAGTCTTGACTAGTTTGAATATAAATGGTTGTTTTAAATTTAAAAACGTGTAACCATACCTAACTCCTCTTCTTAAAATTCTTCTTATAACATAACCTGCACCATTATTGGAAGGGAGCTGACCGTCTGCAATAGAAAAAACAACTGCTCTTAAATGATCAACGATAACCCGAAATGCTATATCAGATTTTTTAGTATCTCCATATTTTACATCACAAATATTTTCTAAATCCTTGATTAAAGGAGTAAATATATCGGTATCATAATTAGATTTAACTCCTTGTAAAACCATACAAAGTCTCTCAAAACCCATTCCAGTATCAATATGCTTTAAAGGAAGGTCTTCTAAGCTTCCATTGTTTTTTCTGTTAAACTGAATAAAAACTAAATTCCAAATTTCAATAACTTCTGGATGATCTTTATTGACTAAATCTTTTCCAGGTGTAATGGATTTATCTTTTTCAGATCTAATATCTACATGAATTTCAGAACATGGTCCACATGGACCAACATCACCCATTTCCCAAAAATTATCTTTTTTATTACCTAAAATAATTTTGTCTTTGTCAACTATCTTAGACCAAATATCAAAAGCATCTTGATCTAAGTGTGTGTTATCCTCCTTAGAACCTTCGAAAATTGTGATATATAATGATTCTTTATCTATTTTATAGATATCAGTTAATAATTCCCACGCCCATATAATTGCTTCTTCTTTAAAATAATCTCCAAAACTCCAATTACCAAGCATTTCAAACATGGTATGATGGTAAGTATCAATGCCTACTTCTTCTAAATCATTATGTTTTCCTGAAACTCTTAAACATTTTTGGGTATCAGTAACTCTATTGTTATCAATAATTGAATTTCCTAAAAAATTATCTTTAAATTGGTTCATTCCTGCATTTGTAAACATTAATGTAGGGTCGTTTTTTATAACTATTGGAGCGGATTTAACCACTTTATGATTTTTATTTTTAAAAAAATCGAGAAACGTAGAACGAACTTTATTAGAATTCATTAATTATTAAATTAGTAATAGATATTAAAAAAAACAATTTTATTATATTTACTTATATTATGTAAAGTAATTTAAGCGTAAAATTAGTATATTTTAATTAATGTTTAAGACCAAATATTATTACGACACAAAAACACTTTCTTACAGAAAGATCAAAGTAAGTAAAGGAGTTCAATTAAGAAATATTTTAACTTTTTTAATTGCATCCTCATTCTTTGGAATTGTAGTTCTTCTAACTCTACTTAAATCTCCTTTGATTAATACACCTACTGAACTTTCTCAAGCTAGAGAAATCTCAAATTATAAATTTCAATTTGAGTTAATCAACAAAAAACTAAATCAACTTAACATTGTACTTGACGAAATCGAACAAAGAGATAATAATATTTACAGAGTATTGTTTGAAACAAACCCAATCCCTAGTGAAGTTAGAAAAGCTGGATTTGGTGGTGTTAACAGATATGAAGATTTAGAAGGTTTTGATAATTCTAAATTAGTAATTGAAACAACTAAAAAAATTGAAATACTTACAAAACAAATTGTTATTCAATCAAAATCTCTTGATGAAATTGAAAGGTTAGCTAGTGAGAAAGAAAAGCTTATGTCTGCAATTCCATCGATTATGCCTATTAAAAAAAATGATTTAACAAGAATGGCTTCTGGATTTGGGTACAGAACTGATCCATTTAACAAATCAAGAAAAATGCATTCAGGAATGGATTTTACCGCCCCAAGAAATACCCCTGTTTACGCAGCTAGCGACGGTAAAATACTAAGAGCTGATTCTAGATCATCTGGATATGGAAAACATATTAGAATTGACCACGGTTTTGGTTATGTAACTTTATATGCTCATTTAAACAAGTATAATGTAAAAAGGGGTCAAAAAGTAAAAAAAGGGGATGTTATTGGTTATGTAGGTAGTACCGGTAGATCACAAGCACCTCACCTACATTATGAAGTTCAAATTGATAAAAAAAGAGTTAATCCAATTAATTTTTATCTTGGAAATCTTACTCCAGATGAATTTGACGAACTACTTACGTTAGCCAATCAAGAAAATCAATCTCTAGATTAATGCATGTTAATTTACCTCAAAAATTATATTATAGTATAGGAGAAGTTTCTAAAGCGTTTAATGTTAATGCATCACTTATTAGATTTTGGGAAAAGGAATTTAATGAATTTAATCCAAAAAAAAACAATAAAGGAACCAGAAGATATTCATCAATAGATATTGAAAAACTTCAAATAATACACCACTTAGTAAAAGAAAAAGGATATACTCTTGATGGAGCTAGAGATCAATTAAAAACATTAAATAAAAAATTTGAAGTGATTAAAAAATTAGAAAAAATAAAAACAAGTTTATTAAATATCAAAAATGAGCTTTAATTATTTTTTTCTAAAGAATATTCTAATAGGCACTCCATTAAAATCATAAATCTCCCTTATTTTATTTTCTAGAAATCTTTTGTAAGGATCCTTAATGTACTGAGGAAGGTTACAAAAAAATGCAAATTGAGGAAATGAAGAAGGAAGTTGAGTACAAAATTTAATTTTAACATACTTTCCCTTATATGCAGGAGGAGGAGTTTTTTCAATTATTGGAAGTAGGCATTCATTAAATTTTCTAGTAACGATTTTTTTTGATCTAGTTTTAAAGACTTCCATGGCAGTTTCAATAGCTTTGAAAATTCTTTGTTTTGTTAAACTTGATATGAAAATAATAGGAACATCCGTAAAAGGCTCTAATTCTTTCCTAATTTGCTCTTCGAAGAGTTTTATTGTATTTGTTTTTTTATCAACTAGATCCCATTTATTGACTAAAATCACAATCCCTTTATTATTTCTTTCAGCTAACCAAAAAATATTTTTCACTTGACTATCAAATGATCTAGTAGCATCAAAAATTATTAAACACACATCAGCATTTTCTATAGTTCTAATAGATCTAACAACTGAGTAAAATTCAACATCATCATTTATTTTAGATTTTTTTCTAATACCAGCAGTGTCAATTAATTTGAAGTCGAAACCAAAACGATTAAAATGTGTATCAATACTATCACGTGTTGTTCCAGCTAAATCTTTTACTACATAACGATCTATTCCAAGTAAAGCATTAATAAATGAAGACTTACCAGAGTTAGGGCGACCAACTACGGCAAATCCTGGGATTTGATCATTTTCTATTACCGACTCTTCTGGCATTAATGAAACTAATGAGTCTAGTAATTCCCCAGTTCCACCTCCATTAATAGAACTTATATTAAAAATTTTTTCAAAACCAAGTGAGTGAAATTCAGTAGATTCTAATTGTCTTTTGGAATTATCTACTTTATTTACAGCAAGTAAAACGTCTTTACTAGATTTATGTAATAATCTTGAAATTTCACTATCCATAGAGCTAATACCTGTTTCAACATCAACAACAAAAACAACGATATCTGCTTCTTCAATAGCTATCATCACTTGGGCATTAATTTCTTTTTCAAAATTATCCTCTCCACCAAGCATAAAGCCACCAGTATCGATAACAGTAAAATCCTTTCCATTCCAAAATGAATAGCCGTAGTGACGATCTCTTGTTACGCCACTTTGAGAATCAACAATTGCATCTCTTTTTTGTATTAGTCTGTTAAAAAATGTTGACTTTCCGACATTTGGTCTTCCAACAATAGCTACAATAGAACTCATTATGTATTTTTTAAAAGGTGTACAAAACTAAACTTTTATTTTAATAAAAATTATTTTTGATGATATCCGAATTTCTTAAGTTGTTTCTCGTCAGATCGCCAGTTTTTATTAACCTTAACCTGCAAGTCTAAAAATATTTTTTTATTGAAAAATTTTTCAATATCAATCCTGGCTTGGGTACCAACTTTTTTAATAGCAGCTCCTTTATGACCAATTATAATTCCCTTTTGAGAATCTCTTTCTACTATAATAATAGATCTAATCTTAATAATAGTTTCCTCTTCAAAGAAATCTTCAGTAACAACTTCAACAGAATAAGGAATTTCTTTTTTAAAATTTAATAATATTTTTTCTCTGATTATCTCATTTACAAAAAAACGTTCGCTCTTGTCGGTTAGTTGATCTTTAGGAAAATAAGGGGGCGACTCGGGACTTAGTTCAACTAATCTATCTAATAGTTTATCAATATTAAATGATTCTTTTACTGAAATTGGCCAAATCTCAGCATTAGGAACTTTGTTTTTCCAAAAATCTAACTCAAAATCTAATTTTTCTTGGTCAATTAAATCAATTTTATTAATAATAATTAAAAGAGGAACTTTAATGTTTACAATCTTATCAAACAAAGAATCGTCTTTTAAATTATGATCTCTATACTCAACCATATATAAAAGGATATCAGCATCTTCAGTTGCAGGTAATACAAAATCCATCATAGACTTGTGAAGTTTATGGGCTGGTTTAATTATACCAGGCGTGTCAGAAATTACTAGCTGAAAATCATCATCGTTTATGAGAGCTAAAATCCGATGTCTTGTAGTTTGGGCCTTTGAGGTAATTATGGATAGCTTTTGACCTAATAAGAAATTAGTTAAAGAAGATTTACCAACGTTAGGATTACCTATAATATTTACAAAACTAGATTTATGCATACAGTTACAAATTTAAGATTGTTAATTAAGATTTAGAAGATTTTGCATAAAAATTAAATAATTTTTGAACAAAGCACAACATAAAGACCTTTACAGTTAACAATTCACAAGTAATCAAAGAAAAAATTATGAGAAGATGAATATGAGAGTAAAATATGTTTTATAAGCGCAATAAAAAGTTCAGATTACCTATACAATACTTAAACATTTAGAATTGTTAAAACAATACATTTTAAACTTAAAAAAACAAATTCAGGTTAGAATAAAACATTTAACACTAAAAAAGTGATTTCAATAAATGTAAAGGTTTTATAAACAAAATATAAAAATAATACACCTATTTTTAGATATAGTTCCTCGAGACAAAATAATATCGTCTTTAGAGTTACAAATAAGTAATAATTATTTGAGTAATACTGTTTTAAAAAAAAATATGCCCGAAAAGATTTACGTTGGTGATTTAGAATCATTGTTCAATGATAAAAGAGTTGAAGGAAAACAATTGAAAATTGCAAATGAAAATTTTTACAAAATTTCCAATGTAGATAAAATGCGTCCATTCTTCATGAGTATTGTGAGTAACTCCAATCATTGGATGTTTATTTCAAGTACAGGGAGTTTGTCTGCTGGAAGAAAAAATAGTGAATTCGCCCTTTTTCCATATTATACTGATGATAAAATTACAGAATCAAGCGAGACAACAGGGAGTAAAACTATTTTAATTATAAAAATTGCTGATAAAAATTACTTATGGGAACCTTTTTCAAATAAATATTCTGGAGTTTACAATATTTCTAGAAACATTTATAAAAATACTATTGGAAATAAAGTGATTTTTGAAGAAATCAATCATGACTTAAAAGTAGAATTTAGTTACCAATGGAACTCAAGTAATAAATATGGTTTTGTTAGAAAATCATTTATAAAAAATACTTCAAAGGATAGTACACAAATAAACATTCTTGATGGACTTCAAAATATTTTACCATACGGAGTAGGAGAAGGACTTCAAAACGCTCAAAGTAATTTAGTTGATGCATATAAAAAATGTGAGTTAGAAAAGGAAAGTAAACTTGGAATCTTTAGCCTTAGCGCTATTATAGTTGATAAAGCAGAGCCAAGTGAAGCATTAAAAGCAAACTCTGTATGGACAACTGAAATTAACAATACAAAACACCTTTTGTCCTCACTACAGCTTGATAATTTTAGAAAGGGAATTAGCTTAGAAATTGAAAATGAAATTAAAGCTGAAAAAGGTGCTTATTTCATAAACAAGAGTATTGAATTAAAAGAAAACTCCTCCAATGATTGGATGATTATTTGTAATGTTAACCAAACAATTTCTGATATTGTTAATTTAAAAAATTCAATAATTGATGATAAAGAAATCAAATCTGAAGTTGAAAATGATGTGGTTTTAGGATCATCAAACTTAAGAGAACTAGTTGGAAACGCTGATGGATTACAGCTAACTAATGATAAACTTAGAATGATTAGACATTTTTCTAATTCAATGTTTAATATAATGAGAGGAGGTATTTTTGATGATAATTATCAAATAGAAAAAAATGATTTTCTACCTTATTTAAGCAAAGCGAATTTCTCTATTTACCAGTCTTTTAATGAAACTCTTAATAATCTTCCTGATATTTTTAGTTTACATTATTTAAAATCAATTTCAGAAAATATCTCAAATCATGATTTTAAAAGATTATGTACAGAATATCTACCATTAAAATTTAGCAGAAGGCATGGTGATCCAAGTAGACCTTGGAATAAGTTTTCAATTAATACTAAAAGTGAAATAGATGGATCTAAAATTTTAGATTACCAGGGAAATTGGAGAGATATTTTTCAAAATTGGGAAGCCTTGGCATATTCATATCCTCAATTTATTGAGGGAATGATTCATAAATTCTTAAATTCTACAACATTTGACGGATACAATCCGTACAGAGTCACAAAGGATGGATTCGATTGGGAAACCATTGAACCAGACAACCCTTGGTCATACATAGGTTACTGGGGAGATCATCAAATTATTTATCTTTTAAAATTTTTAGAATTCATTGAAAATCACTTCCCTAACAAACTATACAAATATTTTTCAAAAAGCTTGTTTGTGTATGCCAATGTCCCTTATAAAATTAAATCTTATGAAAAAATTCTAAAAGACTCTAAAAACACAATTGATTACGATCATCAAAATGAATTATTAATTAAAAAAAGAAGAGGTGAAATAGGAATTGACGGATCATTAGTACACAATAAAAATTCTGAAATTCACAGAGTAAACTTTATAGAAAAGATTTTAGCGACATTACTTTCAAAAGTTTCAAATTTTGTCCCTGAGGGCGGAATATGGATGAATACTCAAAGACCTGAGTGGAATGACGCAAACAACGCATTAGTTGGTAACGGAATTTCTATGGTAACTTTATATTATCTCAGAAGATTTGTTAATTTTTTTAATTCATTATTAGAAAAAACTGACCTTATTTCAGTTGAAATTTCCTCTGAACTAAACAAGTTTTTTAATGATATTTATTTTGCTTTAAGTGAAAATAAAAAAGTTATTGACTCATCAATTTCTGATTATGACAGAAAAAAAATAGTTGATTTACTTGGTTCTGCAGGTTCAAATTATAGAAATATAATCTACGACAACAGTTTTTCTGGAATTAAATCTGCAATTGGAATAAAAGAAATTACGGAATTCACACAACTTCTTCTAAAATATATAGATCATTCTATTGATTCCAATAAAAGAAGTGATAAGCTTTACCATGCTTACAATCTATTAACTATAAATGAAGATAAAATATCAGTTTCATACTTGCCAGAAATGCTTGAAGGCCAAGTTGCTGTTTTAAGTTCTGGATATTTAAGTTCAAAAGAAAACTTAGAAGTTTTAGATGCTCTTAAGTCTAGTAAATTATTTAGAGAAGATCAATATAGTTATATACTTTACCCCGATAAAGATTTAGGCTTATTCTTAGATAAAAATACTATTCCTTCTTCAAAAGTCAATGGATCTAAATTGTTAAAAGAATTATTGAACGAAGGAAACGAACAAATTATTTCAAAAGACTGTGAGGGTGTTTACCATTTTAATTGTGATTTTAATAATGTAAACGGATTAATAAGTGAATTGAACTTATTACCAGAAAAATATAGTGAACTAGTAAAGGATGAACACAATAAAATTCTTCGAGTTTTTGAAGACGTATTTAATCATAAAGAATTTACTGGTCGATCTGGAACTTTCTTTGGATATGAAGGACTAGGTTCGATATACTGGCACATGGTGTCTAAACTTTCATTAGCAGTTTTAGAAACTACTAAGAAGGCTTTAAAAGAAAATGACAAAAATTTAGTTGGAAGATTTTTTGATCACTACTTTGAAGTTTTAGAAGGAATTGGAGTCAATAAGTCACCTAAACTATATGGCGCTTTTCCAACTGATCCATACTCTCACACTCCTGCAGGAAAAGGTGCTCAACAACCAGGTATGACTGGTCAAGTTAAAGAAGATTTCATTTGTAGATTTGGAGAACTTGGCGTTGAAATAAAAGAAGGGATCTTAAGCTTCAACCCTACTATGCTAAGAAACGAAGAGTTTTTAAAAACTCAAGAAATGTTTCGATATGTAAACATTTCTAAAGAGAAATCTTTATTAAAAATAGAAAAAAATTCATTGTGTTTCACATATTGTCAAGTTCCAATAATCTATTTAAAAGCTTTAGAAAATAAAACCACAGTTCATTTTAACGATGGAAACATTATAAATTTTAAAGACAATCAATTAAATAAAGAAACAAGTGCTTCGATTTTTAACAGAGATAACAAAATCAATAAAATAACAGTATCAATTGTAAAATGAAAAAAAACCTAATAAATAGAATAAATTTAAAAGTTGTTAGTAATTATATTTTGCTTTTACTTATAAACTCTATTTTACTTATTTCGTGTAGTTCAAAAGATGAAAAAAACATGAAAGTGAAAGAAATTACAGCTCAAGAGATTTTAAACAACCCTGAGTATTTAGCAATTTCTTATGGAGGATATAGAAAAAATACAAGAGATATACAACCTACTATTGATGAACTGAAAGAAGATCTTCAAGTGCTTTCATCAATAGGAATAAAAATACTAAGGACTTATAATTTACAGTTAGATCAAGCTCCTAATATTTTAAAAGCAATTAAAGAATTAAAACATGCAAATCCTGAATTTGAGATGTATGTTATGCTTGGTGCATGGATTGATTGCGAAAATGCATGGACAGAAAATCCAGACCATACAAAGGAGAACGAATCTGCAAATGCTATTGAAATACAAAAAGCAATAAACTTAGCAAATCAATACCCTGAAATTGTAAAAATTATTGCTGTCGGAAACGAAGCTATGGTAAACTGGGCAGGGAGTTATTATGTTGAACCATCTGTTATATTAGGGTGGGTGAATCATCTTCAAGATCTAAAAAAACAAAAAAAACTTCCTGAAAATTTATGGATAACAAGTTCAGATAATTTTGCTGCCTGGGGAGGCGGTGAAGAATCTTATCACACTAAGGATCTAAATTCTCTAATAAAAGCTGTTGATTACATTTCTATGCACACATATGCTTTTCACGACACTCATTACAATGCTGATTTTTGGAATCTAGAGAAAGAGCCTAAAGACCAAAATTATGACTTAGAAATAATCAATCAGGCAATGGATAGTGTTCACAATTATTCAATTTATCAATATAATAGTGTGAAAAATTATCTTAAAAAAATTGGCGTTGATAAACAAGTACATATTGGAGAATTAGGTTGGTCAACAAAATCTAATAGAAATTACGGGAAAAATGGATCTCGTGCTGCTGACGAATATAAACAAGCTGTATTCCATGATAAGATTAGAAAATGGACAAAAAAAGAAAAAATTGCATGTTTTTATTTTTCAGCATTTGATGAATCTTGGAAAGACTTTTCAAATACAAATGGTTCGGAAAATCATTTTGGGCTTTTTACTGTTGATGGTAAAGCAAAATATGCTTTATGGAAAAATGTAGACAATGGTGATTTCAAGGGATTAACTAGAAATGGTAATTCAATTACAAAAACATATAATGGAAACAGCGAAGATCTTTTAAATAATGTCTTAACTCCGTCTGTCAAAAATCAATAGTATGAAATTAAAATATTTTAATATTATTTTTTTATTAATCTTTTTTGTGAGTTGTAATAATTTTAATGAAATTAAAAATGATGTTGTTTCAATTTCCGAAAGAAGCTTGTTGATTAATAATAAAAAATATTTTATTAAAGGAATATGCTATCATCCAGTTCCCAAAGGGAGCACAGAAAGAAGTTTTGAAAATATTGATATTGATCTATCCTTAATGGTTGATGCTGGAATAAATACAATAAGAGTTTATGAACCAATTGATGATGTGAAAATATTAGACAAAATTGAAAAGGCTGGGTTAAAAATTATTATTGGATTTGGATATGATCAAAACGGATATTATGATATACTTTCAGGATCTTATATTGATTATGTTGAAAAATATAAAAACCACAATTCTATATTATTTTGGGAGTTAGGGAATGAATATAATTACCACCCTGAATGGTTTGAAAATGACATTAATAATTGGTACAACGCTTTAAATAATGCTGCAGGAAAAATTCAAGAAATAGATAAAAGCAAACCAGTATCGACGGCTCATGGTGAAATTCCAGATAATTTAGCTATTTCTTCACTTGAGAATATCGATGTTTGGGGGCTGAATATCTACAGATGGGATAATCCTTCCCCTGTATTTGACGAATGGAAGTCAATAAGCTCAAAACCGATGTATCTTTCTGAAGCAGGAAGCGATAGCTACATGACAATCGAAAGACTTGGGTATTCAAAAGGAGAAAATCAATTGGCACAAGCAGATGCAAATTTCAAAATCTTAAATGCAGTTTTTAAAAACTCAAATATAGTTTCCGGAGTTCTTGTTTTTCAATTTACCGACGGTCTTTGGAAGTCTGGAAATCCTGAAAAGCAAGATGTTGGTGGATGGGCTCCAAATAGTATAGGAGTTCCATATGACGGATCACCAAACGAAGAGTTCTGGGGAATTGTAGATATTGACAGAAAGAAAAAGAAATCATTTGATGTAATAAAAGAAAAATTTAATAATAACTAAAATGCATATTTCAAAACACATCTTAACGACATGTCTTTTAATCTTTATAAGCTCATGTAGTAATAATTCTGATTTTATGATTAAAGTTTACGAAACCTCAAGAGATGGAAATAAATTAACGGAAAAAACAGATTTTGAAATTGGTGATAGTGTTTCAATGATAAAAATAAATACTAACAAAAAATATCAAACAATTACAGGATTTGGAGGCGCTTTTACAGAATCATCGGCATATTTATTAAACCAGATGAGCGATGACAAAAGGAAAGAAATTATTGATGCTTATTTTTCAGAAAACGGATCGAATTATTCCTTAACTAGAACTCACATGAACTCTTGTGATTTTTCTCTTTCAAATTATTCTTACAGTCCAATAGAGAATGATAAGAAACTTAAACACTTTTCTGTTAAAGAGGATATGGATGATATAATTCCAATGATAAAAGATGCACAAGAAGCTTCTAAAGATGGTTTTAAAATTTTCGCTTCACCTTGGACTGCTTCTCCTTGGATGAAGGACAACAATGATTGGCGAGGAGGAAAATTACTTCCAGAATATTATGATACATGGGCGTTATTTTTTTCAAAATATGTTGATGAATATAAGGCTCAAGGAATTGACATTTGGGGATTTACCGTTGAAAACGAACCTCACGGGAACAATTCAAGTTGGGAAAGTATGCATTACTCGCCTGATGAAATGACAAATTTTGTGAAAAACTTTTTAGGACCTCAGCTTGAAAGAGATGGAAAAGGAGATCTTGTTATTCTAGGTTATGATCAAAACAGAGCAGATTTAAAAAACTGGGTCGATTCAATGTATGAAAATGAAGAATCCTCAAAATATTTTGATGGAACAGCCGTTCATTGGTACGACAGTACTTTCGAGTACTATCCTGATGAATTACAATATGCTCATAACAAAGCTCCTAATAAATATTTGATACAAACTGAAGCTTGTATAGACTCAGAAATTCCGCAATGGGAAGATGACGATTGGTACTTTAGAAAAGAAGCTACTGATTGGGGTTACGATTGGAGAGAGGATGATAAAAAATACTTGCATCCAAAATATGCGCCATTTAACAGGTATTCAAGAGATATAATTGGATCATTAAACAACTGGGTCGATGGTTGGGTTGATTGGAATATGGTTTTAGACACTCAAGGTGGACCAAACTGGGTAAACAATTGGTGTGTTGCGCCAATAATAGTTGACCCAAGTAAAGATGAGATATACTATACTCCTCTTTATTATGTTATGACTCATTTCAGCAAATACATAAGACCTGGTGCTGAGATAATTGATGTAGAAAACAATGACTCGGATTTAATGGTAACAGCAGCTCAAAACCCAGATAATAGTATCGCTGTCGTGTTATTTAATGAGGGAAAAGATGAAAAAAGCTTTAATATCAAATTAAATGAATATTCAAAAATTATAACAATTAATCCTCAAGCAATTCAAACTGTGATAATTAATCAATAAAAAACATGGAAACCAATATCAATAAAGTTACGGGAGTTGGAATGGGTCAAAAAATAGCTTTTGGTTTTGGAATGCTAGCAAATCAAATGTTTCCTGCGGCATTAGGAGTTTTTATTATTGTTCTTGTTCAAGATCTTGGTTTGCCGCACTATTATGGGGAATAATACAATTCGCTCCTAGAATATTTGATGCAATAACTGATCCTTTAATGGGGTTTATTTCTGACAATACTAAGTCTAAATGGGGAAGACGTCGACAATATGTTTTTATTGGTGGTATAATAATGGGAATTGCCTATGTTGCTATGTGGCAACTTTACGAAGATGACGGAGTTTTGTATAATTTTATTTATTTCTTTTCATGGTCTTTAGTATTCTATTTAGGTCTAACTATTTTTAGCGTTCCTTATGTAGCTATGGGTTACGAAATAAGTGATGATTTTCATGAGCGCACTCAAATTATGGCTATTGCTCAATTCATAGGACAATGGGCATGGGTAATTGCTCCATGGTTCTGGGTTATACTTTATGATCCAGCTTGGTTTCCTAATGGAGCTGGACAAGGAGTTAGAGATTTATCCGTTTGGGTAGCAATTCCGTGTACTATTTTTGCGCTTATACCTGCGATTTTCATAAAAAGCAAATCAACAAAAGATAGAACAGATTTTGTTCCAATTAATGCAAATTATATTCTAAAAAGCATAAAAGGAATATTTATTTCAGCATTTGAAGCTTTCAAAATCAAACAGTTCAAAAAAATAGCATTTGCTACATTTTTAATATTCAACTCATTTCAAGTAATTGCTGCATTTACTTTTTTAATAATAGTTCACTATATGTTTAACAGTGATCCTGCAAGTGCAGGTAACTGGCCAGCACTTCATGGATCAGTTGGTGCTTTAATTACATCATTTTTAATTATACCATTAATTACTGTTATTTCTAAAAAAATTGGGAAAAAGAA
The DNA here is from genome assembly GCA_937773465.1 of uncultured Flavobacteriaceae bacterium. Next base: position 13,981 of record CALJVK010000018.1, read on the forward strand.
AGCCTTTATTTTATCACAATTAATTTCAATTGTAGGGTACGTTTTATTTTGGTTTTTATTTGTTCCTGGAAAACCATATTTATTTTTATTTGCCCTTCCTTTTCATTCATTTGGGATTGGGAGTTTATTTACAATTATGATGTCGATGACAGCTGATATATGTGATCTTGATGAATTAGAAAATGGTAAAAGACGAGAAGGTGTTCTTGGTGCAGTGTATTGGTGGATGGTAAAACTTGGCTTTGGTGTTGCTGCTTTATTGAGTGGGTTTATATTATGGTTAGTTGGGTTTGATCCTGAACAAGTGACAGAATCAGCAACAACAGGAATGCGTTTATTTTATACCATTTTACCCATATGCGGAGTTGTTTGTGCTATTCTAATCATGAAAGATTATGATATCACTGAAGAAAGAGCTAATGAAATAAAAAAAGAATTAGCTATTAGAAAATCAAAAAATAAAACTTAAAATTATTATGTCTTACAGAAAAGAAAAGATTCATTCTTTAACAGGCATTAATCTTAATAACATATCTAACGATGAATTAAAAAATCTTTGTAAAAAACACCTAGATAAAGGTATTCACGGTTTATGTTTTAGTGCATATGATGAAGGTCAAGAACCAGGAGATCAAATTTCAGATGACCAAATAAGAAGAAAATTAAAAATCATAAAACCCTATATTAAGTGGATAAGAACTTTTTCTTGTAAAGATGGAAACGAAAGAATCCCTGTAATTGCTAAAAAACTTGGAATAAAGACTTTAGTTGGAGCATGGCTTAGTGATAATAAATCAACAAATGAAAAAGAAATCAAGGGTTTAATATCACTTTGTAATTCAGGGAACGTAGATATTGCTGCTGTTGGAAATGAAGTACTTTACAGAAAAGAATTAACAGAAGAAGAACTAATAAGTTACATTATAAAAGTAAAAAAAGAAATCAAAGGAATTCCTATAGGATATGTAGATGCATATTATGAATTTCCAAAAAGGCCTAAACTTAGTGAATGTTGTGATGTTATTTTAGCTAATTGTTATCCTTATTGGGAAGGTTGTAGCTTAGACTATTCACTTATGTATATGAAACAAATGTACAATGAGGCTTTAACTGCTGGAAATGGAAAGAAAGTTATAGTTACAGAAACTGGATGGCCAAGTCAAGGTGCAAGTCTTGAAGGTGCGCATCCTTCAAAGGAAAATGCACTAAAATATTTTATTAATTCTCAAAATTGGTCATTTGAAGATAAGATAGAAATGTTTTATTTTTCATCTTTTGATGAGTCATGGAAAGTTGGAGTCGAAGGAGACGTGGGAGCTTACTGGGGACTTTGGGATAAAGATGAAAACTTAAAATTTTAAATTAATTGGATTACTCAAAAATATTAAATATAAATTCAGGAAATGCTGTATGCTATTCCGGATATAGAGAAGGTCAAAAACCAGGCATATCCTTCCCTACTTACAATCAAGTTAAAGAGGATTTATTAATTATTGAAAAAAACTGGAAATACATAAGATTGTACAGTTGTGATCATCATTCAAAAACTGTTTTAGATGTTATAGAACAAGAGAAGCTTAATATAAAAGTAATGCTTGGTTGTTATATTGAAGCAGAGGAAAACAATTATTCTTGTCCTTGGGGTGGCGAACACCCAGTTGAGAAACTAGAACTTAATAAAAAAGGTAATTTAAATAGAGTTAATTTACTTTCTGAACTGGCTAACAATTATCCCAAAATAATTTTTTCACTTTCAGTTGGAAATGAAGCATGCGTTAGTTGGACTGACCATATGGTTCCAGTAGAAAGTGTGATTGAATATGTAAAAATTGTAAAAAAGAAAGCTAAACAACCAGTAACATTTTGTGAAAACTATGTTACTTGGGTAAACAAATTAGAAAAACTTGTAGATGTTTTAGATTTTATTTCAATTCACACCTATCCACAGTGGGAAAATGTATTTATAGATGATGCACTAAACTACACTAAAGATAATTACAATCTTGTAAAAGAAAGGTATCCTAATAAACTGATTGTTATAACTGAAGCAGGATGGGCAACTTCAACAAATGATATTGAAATAAAGAAATATAACACAAACGAACATTTTCAAAAGATCTATTACAAACAACTTTCCAAATGGAGTGAAGATGAAAAAATTCTAACGTTTGTATTTGAAGCATTCGACGAACCATGGAAAGGTTCAGATGATCCTAACGAGCCTGAAAAACATTGGGGTCTATTTAATGAAGATCGAACACCAAAACACACAATGAAGGAAGAAGTTTATAAGAAATAATATTTTTTATAAAGATAAATCTTGTTCTGTAATACTTATTTGTCATATCTTTACGTTTCAAATCGCGGGATAGAGCAGTGGTAGCTCGTCGGGCTCATAACCCGAAGGTCACAGGTTCGAGTCCTGTTCCCGCTACTAAAACAATAAAACGGTTATACTTTTATAAAGTGTAACCGTTTTGTTTATTACTAACGAGGGCTATTCAATTAAGGAAGTATGAACAAATCTTCAACTGAACAATTTAAAGTCTTTGAAATTTTTCAAATGCTAATACAGTTGATGGAACATACACTCCATTTTCTATAGCATTGATACTTTTTCTTGAAACCTCCGCTCTTTCTAGATAATTCTTGCTGAGTTAAACCACAAGACTTCCTAAGTTGTTCTAAATTATTTATGAAGTTTTATGGGTTCTTGCCCATAATTATTCTCTTTCAAAACCTTCAACGGCTTTATTTATTTCGTCAGGTTGATTAGGATAAACATATCCAGCAAACATCTGACCGATTCCAATAAACATAACCAGTAACCCTACACCAAAAACAATATTTGTCCAAGTCCAAAATAATCCAAAGCTACTAAACCTATGCCTACAAAAATTGTAACTAAACCAGTTTTTCTCAAATCTGTTGATGCTTTTTTTCTTTCAGCTAAACTTTCAAGTATTTCTTTAATTTCTTCACTGTCTTTTCTGTTTTTAGAATGTATCAATTATATTGAACATTATGGTTTACAACGTAAAAAATTAGCTTCTGGAAGATATGAAAGAGTTCAACCTCATCACTCATGGAACTCTAACTTTAATATTGGGAGAATCACACTTTACGAACTTACACGACACAGTGATCACCACTATAAATCTTCTAAGAAATATCAAATTTTAAATAGCTATATAGAATGTCCTACTCTTCCTGTAGGTTATCCTGCATCAATACTTTTAAGTTTTATTCCTCCACTTTGGTTTATGATTATGAATCCAAGAGTTCCTAATGAAATGAAATTAGATAAATAATATGATTCAAACTGATTCTTTACAATTAACTCTTCAATCTCTCGGATTTTTTTCACATAAAACAAAAGATAGAATTTTGATTTCCAGTTTAATTTTGTTCAACGAAGGCGGTTTTAATAATGTTACAACAGCTTCAATAGCAAAACATACTGGTATTCTTGAGGGAACTCTTTGGTATCATTTTAATTCTAAAAAAGATATTTTATCAAACCATATTCAACTTCTACAGAAAGTATTCTTTTCTGTAAATCAGCAAAACAAATCAAAAGACTTTGAAACAATCATTAATGAATTTTTTCAGTCTTATAACATAATTTGGGACTTTAGGTATATTCTTAGAGATAACTTTCAAAAGTATTTTGAAGACGACAAGTCTATTTCAAAGACCATAACAGATATTAACAATTATTTAGATAAATGGGCAGAAAATAGAATTCTGCATTCACACGAAAGTGGGTTGATAAAAATTAATTCAAAAGAAATAGAAAATCTTTCTGAAATAACTTTAGTTATAGGTCGATACTGGCTTGATTTCTCAATGAAAAAATATCCAGGTGTTAACATTAGTTCGCTTAGACAAAAAGGATTGAAACACATAGTTACTGTTTTAAGTCCTTACCTCAACCCTCAAGGAATTCCAACTATTGAAAATATGTTGAAACAATTAAAATAAATTTAACATTGGCATCTCTTAACGCAACAATAATCAAATTATTTGAGAGTAAGAACTATCTCCTACTAAAACTTATGTTCGATATTTCAACAGAGTTATCTACTAAAACAATAAAACGGTTATACTATTATAGTGTAGCCGTTTTTTAATTAAAAGACTACGTTCAAAGACCCTCAAAAATTAAGAGACAATCTTCCAGCGATTATTAGACCAGTTCAAAATCAAATATTAGGTTGACTGAATTTTGTGATGAATGCAAATAAAAAACTACACCTTTCCTTTTAAGCATCTTGTAAAAAAAGGGAAATCATCACTAACAACATAATAGTAAATCCCATTAGGGAATTCAGGAGTTACTCCAAAACGCCCATTACATTGATCTAAATCTCCTAATCCTTCAACATATTCATAATCTTGTGTGAATGCTCCCATTTCAATAGATCTATTTAAATTATTTGATCCTTGACCAGAACCACCCAATAAGGCTGTTAATGTATTTGGACGATTAGCGTCAGGTTGACTTTTTAATTTATAACTTGATTGTAATGCGATAACTTCACTAGTGGAATCATTCGCATTAGAAAATCCATTTCTTGCATAAACAGGAAAACCATCAGAAGCCCAACCAACAATAGTCATTCCTTGATTATTTCCTAAAAATTCCATGAGGAGTTCAGGCATACCATGGTAATGATATTCCCCATTTGGCTGAACATGTGCATGATTCATATCATCTCCAAAATCAAAAGTATCGTGCCCAAGAGCTTCAATATTCCAATTTCCTCTTCCTTGTGCTAAACTACATTCACCAGCATCATTACACCTACCCGCTGTTCCTGGATCAAATTTGACACTATTTAAAGCATAAGCAATTGCTAAAGCAGGTCCAACTAATTCTAACCCACTTTCAGAAATAATTTCAGGACATAGAGAAAATCGTTTATTTACATTTTGTTCCCTAATAGTATTTGGATTGTTTTGGTTTGGAAATGTTCCAACCTCATGATTAGGAATACCATTACCATTTAAAATTCTATGAGAGTTATCAGATGACCACGAATATTTACTGTAAGTGTTTACGGATTCATCATCATTGAAGATCTCATTATTAATATTTACCAAAATTCCAGCAGTTGTATAGTCGCTGGTACAATCTTCTGGATCTGGTGCAGGTAAACTTTCACTACTACAAGAAACATTAAACAAGAAAAATAAAATAAAAAAAGAAATTCTATACATTATAAAATATTTTAAATTTTGACAGTTAAATCATCCAATAGTTTAAAAGTTTATAATTAATTATATTTAAAAAAAAGTGGTTTATGAATAAAAAGTTAAAAAAATATTTTATCAAATATACGTTAGAATTTTTTGTGATTGTTTTAGGGATTTCTTTTTCGTTTTTTGTTCAAAACGTTAGACAGGAAAAAGAAATAGATTCAAAAAGAGAATTAATAATGAAGAACCTTTTAGATGAACTTGAATCAAGTCAGAACTACATAATAGAAAGAAAGAGTGAGTTTGAAAGAGAAATGGATTATGTGAATAAATTACTTAATGATTCCCTATCGATTAAAATGATAAAAGAATATCCAGATAATAAGTCTCCATTAAATCCATTTTTCTCCGCTTTGAGATTTAATCCATCAAGCTCAATTTACAATTCTTTAGTTAGTGATGGTAGTTTAAACTTAATTAAGTCATCTTCCCTTAAAGCTCTAATTGATGAAGTTTATAAATCTAATTTCAATTATATTCAATACTTTATTAAGTCAGAATATGATGCTGGTCAAGAAGCTGAACAATTTTTTATAAACAATCATGCAGATGTTTATGTAAAGAATTTTTGGTTTAATATTAGTGATGATAAACTGATAAATAATGTTTATCAAATAATGAAAAATGACATTCATTTTAAAGCTTTGATGGTTAAAAAAATAAGTTTTATGGAAGCTAAAAATGGCACTGTTGACTACTATTCAAAAAAAAGAGACAGCTTAATTACTTTACTTAAAAAAAATTAAATTTTTATATTTTAAAACATGAACACAAATAACTTTTGGACTAGAGTTTTAGGAATATTTGGGATACTAGGTGGTTTAACTCTATTAAGTGGAGATATGCTTTTTTACTATGACTCTTTTAATAGTAACCTATATGAAAATATGGGAAATGCATCTGATTTAAGAATTATTTTAAGTGCAGTAACCGCTCTTCTAGCAGCATGGTTTTATATGCTTGGGGTTGCTCATGTATACCAAGCTTTTAAACCAACTAAACCCTTAATAAAGAATACTATCTTAATTTGTTTTGCTGCCATTACCATTTCTTATGGTGTGGTTCACGGGGCTTTTGTAGCAATTGCTACATCTTCAAAGCTAGCTATCGAAAATAATCTTGATTTAAATGATTCTGTTTCCTTAGCTGCAGAAGCAAACAATATATTAAGATTAATTGTTTATCCAATTTTTGGACTTTTATCACTTTTATTTATTACCCAGGTATGGAAAAGAAAAACTTTATACCCTAGATGGATAATTCTATTTTTTCCATTAATACCTTTTTTAATACAAGACTTTATTTGTAAAAATTTATCTGGAAATATTTGGATTATAGTATGCGGAGGTTATCTAAATCATATTTTGATTATTTTCTTTACAGCATCCACCATTGCCCTTTGGAATAAGAAAGTATAGTTTCAAACAATACAAACAGAATTCCCAAAAAAGTATATAAAAAATTACTATGCATGCATAGTAATTTGTCAATTTTCTATATATTTGACAAAATTAAATGAGTACTTAAATTTTATTGAATTATGGCTGATAAATATGTTGATATCGATACGTTAAAATATATGCTTTATGATGTGCATAAACTAGAAGATCTTTTAGATAGAGAAAGGTTTGTAGATCATGATAAAGAATCATTGGACATGTTTTTAGAATCTACAAAAGATTTTGCTGACAGAGAGCTTTTTCCTTACATAAAGGAAATGGATGAAAAACCTGCTTATCACAAAGATGGAAAAGTATATGTCCACAGTCAAGTAGAAACAATGATGAAAAAAGGTGGTGAGCTTGGATTTATTTCTGCATCATTTGATTATGATATTGGAGGAATGCAAATTCCATTAATGGCTCATACTGCTGCTACGTACATTTTAGATGCTGCAAATAATCATTTACCTGGTTATGCTGGTTTAACTCAAGGAGCAGCTGAATTAATTATTCATTTTGCAAGTAAAGACTTAGTAGATACGTATGTTCCTGATATGCTTTCAGGGAATTGGGGAGGAACAATGTGTTTAACAGAACCTCAAGCCGGAAGTTCTTTATCTGATATAGTAACAAAAGCAAAACCAACTCAAAATGGCTACTATAATATTAGTGGTCAAAAAATATTTATTTCAGCAGGAGATAACCAATTCGCTGAAAATATTGTTCACTTAGTTTTAGCAAGAGTTGAAGGTGCAGCAAAAGGGACTAAGGGGATTTCATTATTTATAGTTCCGAAAAACAGAAATAGCTTCAAACGGAACTTTAGAATCAAACGATGTTACAACTGTAGCTGATTTTCAAAAAATGGGTCAAAAAGGATACTGTACAACTCATTTAGGCTTTGGTGATAAAGACGATTGTCAAGGCTGGCTAGTAGGGGAAGAAAATCAGGGTTTAAATTATATGTTTTTAATGATGAATGCTGCTAGAATTGCAGTTGGTAGAGGATCATCTGCGATTGCTTCAGCTGCATATTATGCTTCATTACAATATGCTAATGAAAGACCACAAGGAAGAAAACTAGCTAGTGACGGAAAGAAAAATATTGACCAAAGTCAATCTTTAATCATAGAACATCCAGATGTAAGAAGAATGTTATTACTGCAAAAAGCAGTGGTTGAAGGATCTATGAGTCTTGTATTATTAGCAGCTAAGTATTATGATTTAGAAAGTACAGCTCAGTCAAATGAAGAAAAGAAAAAATACAACACACTACTTGAAATGATTATTCCTGTAGTTAAAACATATCCCTCAGAAGCAGGTGCATATTCTGTAAATAATGGACTTCAAGTTTTAGGAGGATATGGTTTTTGTTCCGATTTCATTCTTCAGCAATACTATAGAGATATTAGAATTTCATCAATTTACGAAGGAACTACTGGAATTCAATCTCAAGATTTACTAGGTAGAAAAATAACAATGAATAATGGCGAAGGATTAAAACTGTTGTTAAATGAAATTATGACAACAGTAGCTAAAGCAAATAACCATTCTGAATTAAAACCATATGCTGATTCTATATCTGAAAAAATTAAACTTTCTGAAAAAGTTTTAACATCATTAATGCCTCATGCTTTAAAAGGAGACTTTGAAAGATACTTAGCAGATGCAAGTGTATTTATGGAATTCTTTAGCCTAATTATTGTCGCTTGGAACTGGCTTGAGGTTGCAGAAAACTCTCAACAAGCTCTAAACAATGATGACAAAAAATATTCTAAGATATTTTATAAAAGTAAAATAGAAACAATGAAGTATTTTTTTGATTATGAGCTGCCTAAAACGGTAAGTCAATCAGAAATATTAATGAATCCATCATCTGTTACAATTAAAAAGGATGAAGAGATATTAATTTAAATTATTTTGTTGTTGTGCGAGCCATCACAAAATCCTTTAAGATCAAGAGTGTTTCCAATACCACATTTTTGGTTTATATGACATAATTAATTTTTTATATTTAATTGTCAAGTTTCTTGCCAAATAAAAAACTGAATCTATTCAATTATAAGATTTAAATTTATTACTTTAAATAAAAAAATAATTATGGAATACGCTAAACTAATTATTCAATTAATCCTTGCTTTGGGAATATATAATGTTTGGATAATAAACTACACTAAAGGATCCAAATACAGAGGAGGAAGTGCAACTAATATGTCTGAAGAATTTGAAGCTTACGGATTTAGAAGTTGGTTTATGAAAATAATAGGCTTTTCAAAATTAACTTTAGCTACATTACTAATTGCTGGTATATGGTTCCCTTATTTAATAAATCCTTCTGCGTTTCTAATAGGAACTCTAATGGTAGGAGCTCTTTTTGCTCACCTTAAGATAAACGATCCATTTGTAAAATCAATTCCTGCTCTTATAATGTTGATTTTGTGTTCTACCTTAATAATACTTTAGTTCAGAGATTATTTACTCAAATTAGTATTATTAATACTTTGATATATTACGATATAAATTATTTTTGCAAAAAAATATACGATATGTTGTTTATTTTTAACTTTGTTAGTATGGATAATTTGAATTATTAAATTTATGAGTTTATATATTGAATACCTAGAAGAAATTGAACAAAGGAGAAGTCAAGAACTTGATCCCAAGCCAATTGATGGAGCTGAATTATTAAGTGAAATTATCTTACAAATCAAAGATTCTAATCACGAATACAGAAAAGATTCTCTTGATTTCTTTATTTACAATGTATTACCAGGAACTACTAGTGCGGCCGTAGTAAAATCTAAATTTTTAAAGGAAATTATTCTTGGTGAATCAATAGTTGAAGAGATTTCAGCTGATTTTGCATTCGAACAATTATCACATATGAAGGGTGGATCTTCTATTGAAGTACTACTTGATATAGCATTAGGACAAATATTTCAAAAGCTAAACAAGCTGCAAAAGTTCTAAAAACACAAGTTTTTTTATATGAAGCAGATACAAGTCGTTTAGAAAATGGTTTTAAAGCTGGAAACTCAATAGCTAAAGAAATTATTGAAAGTTACGCTAAAGCTGAATTTTTTACAAAACTTCCAGATCTTCCTGAAGAAATAAAGCTAGTTACTTTCGTTGCTGGTATTGGTGATATTTCTACTGACTTACTATCTCCAGGGGGTGATGCTCATTCAAGATCTGATCGACAACTGCATGGACAATGTATGTTTGAACACAATAAAGAACAACAAAAAGAACTATTAGCTTTACAAGCAAAGCATCCAGATAAAAGAGTAATGTTAATAGCTGAAAAAGGAACTATGGGAGTAGGCTCTTCTAGAATGTCAGGAGTTAACAACGTGGCTCTTTGGATCGGTAAAAAAGCAAGTAAATATATTCCTTTTATAAACATAGCCCCAGTTATAGCCGGCACAAACGGTGTTTCTCCAATATTTCTAACAACAGTGGATGTAACCGGAGGTATTGGTTTAGATTTAAAAAACTGGAAAAATAAACATGATTCATCAGGTAACCTTATTCTTGATAATGATGGAGAACCTATTTTAGAGCAAATATATTCTGTGGCTACAGGAACTGTTCTAACAATTAATACAAAGACTAAAAAACTATATAATGATGGTAAGGAATTGATGGATATTTCTTCAGCTTTTACTCCTCAGAAAATAGAATTCATGAAAGCTGGAGGTTCTTATGCTATCGTATTTGGTAAAAAACTACAAGCTTTTGCTGCTAAAACATTAGAAAAAAAATTATCACCTGTATTTGCTGGATCTAAAGAAATTTCTATTAAAAATCAGGGACTAACAGCGGTTGAGAAAATTTTTAATAAAAATGCAGTTGGTACGACTGGAGCTACATTGCACGCTGGCTCATATGTTCGTGTAGAAGTTAATATTGTTGGTTCACAAGATACAACTGGTTTAATGACCTCTCAAGAACTAGAAATGATGGCAGCCACCACCATATCACCAATTGTTGATGGTGCTTATCAGTCTGGCTGTCATACTGCTTCTGTTTGGGATTCAAAATCTCAAACAAATATTCCAAGACTTATGAAGTTTATGAGTGATTTCGGACTTATAACTGCACGTCACCCAGAAAATAAATACCATCCAATGACTGATGTTATTCATAAAGTATTAAATGATATCACCATAGACGATTGGGCAATTATTATTGGAGGAGATTCACACACTAGAATGTCTAAAGGAGTTGCTTTTGGTGCAGACTCTGGGACAGTTGCATTGGCATTAGCCACAGGTGAAGCTTCAATGCCAATACCTGAATCTGTTAAAGTAACTTTCAAAGGAAAAATGAAAGACTATATGGATTTCCGAGATGTTGTTCATGCAACACAACACCAAATGCTAAAGAAGTTTAATGGAGAAAATGTATTTCAAGGTAGAATTATTGAAGTTCATATAGGAACACTTCTTGCCGATCAAGCATTCACTTTTACAGATTGGACAGCAGAAATGAAAGCGAAAGCTTCTATTTGTATTTCTCAAGATAAAACACTTATTGAATCACTAAACATTGCTAAAGGTCGAATTCAAATAATGATTGATAAAGGAATGGACAATGAAAGTCAAGTTCTTCAAGGACTTATTGACAGAGCCAATAAAAGAATCGATCAAATTAAATCTGGAGAAAAACCTCCTTAACGCCTGATGAAAATGCTAAATATCATGCGGAATTCGTAGTAGATTTAGATATTATTGATGAACCAATGATAGCAGATCCAGATGTAAACAACGAAGATGTTTCTAAACGATACACACACGATACAATTCGTGAAATCTCTTTCTATGAAGGAGAAAAACATATAGATTTAGGCTTTATAGGATCTTGTATGGTTCACAAAGGAGATATAAAGATAGTAGCTAAGATGCTAAAAAATCTAGAGAATCAATATGGGAAAGTTGAATTCAAAGCTCCATTAGTAGTCACAGCTCCAACCTATAATATTATAGATGAACTTAAAGTTGAAGGAGATTGGGAAATTTTACAGAAATATTCTGGTTTTGAATTTGATGATTCAGCTCCTAAAGGTGAAGCTCGACAGAATACGATAACATCTTATATCTTGAACGTCCTGGATGTAATCTTTGCATGGGTAATCAAGAGAAAGCAGAAAAAGGAGATACAGTAATGGCTACCTCTACTCGTCTATTTAAAGGTAGAGTAGTTAAAGATTCTGACCGAAAAAAAGGAGAATCATTACTAGCATCAACTCCAGTAGTTGTTCTTTCAGCAATTCTTGGAAGAACTCCAACAATTGAAGAATATAAGACAGCAGTTAAAGGAATTAAACTTACTCAGTTTGCCCCTCCAATTAAGAAAATGACTTCAAAACCAGGTCACTTACTTTCTTACTAAAGATTAAGAAATTACTTTTACTTTGATTTATCGCGGCTAAATCCAAGCCTGTGTATTATTAATTTGATTAAAAAAAGAAACTAAGTTTATTCTGGAGCAATTTCGAACTCTAGACCATTTAGATCTTCAGTGATTTGAATTTGACAGCCTAATCTTGAATTTGGCTTTATGTAAAAAGCCTCTGAAAGCATAGCTTGCTCGTCATCAGAAATATTCACAAGTAAATCTTTAGACTTTACATAAACATGACATGAGGCGCACATAGCCATTCCTCCACAAATACCTTCAACTGGAAACTCATAAGCTTTACAAGCCTCCATCAAATTCATATTCATATCAGTAGGTACAACTATTGAATGTTTTTTTTTGATCTCTATCAATAATATATATTTTAATATCAGACATTAATAAAATTATTTTTCAAATATTATTGAAGAAGCTCCACCACCTCCATTACAAATAGCTGCAGCACCATATTTTGAATCCTTCTGCATTGCATGAATTAATGTAACTACTATTCTAGCTCCAGAGCATCCTATTGGGTGCCCAAGAGATACCGCTCCACCATTTACATTAACTTTTTTAGGGTCAAGCTCTAGTAATTTTATATTTGCTAAACCTACAACAGAAAACGCTTCATTTAATTCAAATAAATCAATATCATTAATATCTAAATTAGCTTTTTTTAATGCTTTTGGAAGAGCTTTCGCAGGTGCGGTCGTAAACCACTGAGGTTCTTGAGCACTATCTGCGTAACTTAAAATTTTTACAAGAGGAGTAAGATTTAGTGTTTTTGCTTTTTCTTCACTCATTAAAATTAGTGCAGCGGCACCATCATTTATAGTAGAAGCATTAGCAGCTGTAACAGAACCATCTTTTGAAAACGCTGGTCTTAATTTTGGTATTTTCTCAATGTTAATATTTGTAAATTCCTCGTCCTTGTCTATTATAATTTGCTCACCTCTTCTTTGTTTTACGCTTACCGGAATTACTTCATTATCAAACTCTCCATTTTCCCATGCATTTAGAGATCTATTATAAGATTCTATAGCAAAATTATCTTGATCCTCTCTTGAGAAATTATATTTTTCTGCAGTTTTATCAGCAAAAACTCCCATAGCAACATTTTGGTAAGGATCAATTAAACCGTCGTGCTGAA
>CALJVK010000019.1 GCA_937773465.1 uncultured Flavobacteriaceae bacterium
AACTTTAAAATCAACATTATAACTTTCAGCTATATTTTTTATCATTGCAGTTGAAACTATAGTTGATCCAATAAAAAATGATTTATCTAAGTTTTTTCTTTTACTTAAAATGAATTCCGTCAAAATGATCATCATTTGATTGCCATTTAAAAGAACATATTCGTCTTTTTTGTTTTTAACTGCTAATCCAATTCTATCAGCATCAGGATCAGTTCCTATAACAATATCTGCATTAACTGATTTAGCCATTCTTATTGCCATATTTAAAGCTTCAGGTTCTTCTGGGTTAGGAGATTTCACTGTACTAAAATTTCCGTCAGGAATAGCCTGTTCTTTCACAATATGTAAATCTTTAAATCCAGCTCCTTCTAATACCTCTGGAAGAATTTTATATGATGTTCCGTGTATTGGAGTAAAAACAATTTTGTAATCTTCTCTGTTGGAATTTCCAATTTTTCTCTACTGATATTGAGTTTTTAATAAATTTCATATCAATTTCATTATCAATTAAAGTAACAAGAGAGTCATTTCTCTTAAAATTGATTTCATTGATTTTAACGGAATTTATTTCGTCAATCAACTTTTTATCAATAGGAGGAACAATTTGACCGCCATCTTTCCAATAAACTTTATATCCATTGTATTCAGGAGGATTATGAGAAGCTGTTAAAACAATACCACAAATACAGTTTAATTCTATTAATGCGTAAGATAGTTCTGGAGTAGGTCTAATTGAGCTAAATAAGTATACATTGATGTCGTTTGAACTAAAAACATCAGCTACTTGATTAGCTAATTCTTTACTTTGATTTCTACAATCGTAAGCTATAACAACTGATTCTTTACTTTTGGAAGTTTTATTAATAAAGTTTGAAATTCCCTGTGTGTTTTTGCCAAAAGTGTATTGATTTACTCGGTTTGGGCCTACACCAACAATTCCTCTCATTCCCCCAGTTCCAAATGATAAATTTGTATAAAATGATTCTTTAAATTCTAATGAATTATTTTTTTTTAAATTTTTAACATCTTGAATGGTTGTTTTGTCGAACGGCGATTGTATCCAATTATTATAATTTTCTTCAATTATTAAATCATTATTCATTTACTTTTTCTATAATTATATATTGTTTTTTTATTTTTCTATTTCGAAGTATGATTTCCCCTAAAAACCCAGCTAAAAAGAATTGAGAGCCCATAATCATGGTCGCTAATGCAATGTAAAATTCAGGTCTTTCAGTGATTAACCTCCCTGAGGTTTGGACAAATAATTTATCGACACCCAAATATGCTGAAAAAAAGAATCCAACTAATAACATCATAGTCCCTATTAGCCCAAAGAAATGCATTGGTCTTTTTCCAAATTTGTGAATAAACCATAATGTTATTAAATCTAAAAAACCTTTAATAAATCTGTCAATTCCATATTTTGTTTTTCCATGTTTTCTAGGGTGATGTATTACAATTTTCTCAGTGATTCTGTTGTATCCTGCATTTTTAGCAAGCACTGGAATGTACCTGTGCATACCACCAGTTAGTTTAATCTGTTTGATTACTTCTTTTTTGTAAGCTTTAATACCACAATTAAAATCGTTAAGTTTTATTCCCGAGGTAATTCTTGCAGCCCAATTGAAAATTTTTGATGGAAAATTCTTGAATATTATTGAGTCGTATCTAACTTTTTTCCATCCAGAAACTAAATCAAACTTCTCTTCCTTGACTTTTTTATAAAGTTCTGGAATTTCATTTGGATCGTCTTGTAAATCGGCATCCATTGTTATAACTACATCTCCGTTACATGCTTTGAAACCTGCTGAAAGCGCTTGAGATTTACCAAAGTTTTTTAAGAATCTTATTCCCCTTACATTTTGGTTATTAGAACAAATTTCCGAAATAATTTTCCATGAATTATCTGTGCTTCCGTCATCTATTAAAATGATTTCAAACTCCAATCTCAATGCCTTTACAACAGTTGAAATAGAGCTTGTTAACTCGTCAATAGAATTTTGCTCATTTAGAAGCGGAATGACAATTGAGAGATTCATTTTCAACTAATTAAAGCTGTTTTTTTGTTTTGATGAAAAGACCTAAAACAACACTATATATAAATCCAAACAAAAGTGTAAAAATTAATATCACCGGATATGTTAAGAAAGTGAAAGGTTTGGAATTTTCAATAAAAGTATTAAGATCCATTCCCTGAAGAGCTTCAGGATAATCCTCCATGGTCTGATTGTATGAAATTTCTAATACTTTATCCATATAATCAGGTTCCATTACATTTGTTAGAATAGCCGTATAACTAATTCCTAACAGCGCAATAACTAATGATATTCCTGTTCCTATTTTTCTGACTTCAGCTGCTGTAATTTTAGAGTCATTTGCTTTTTTAAAAGCTAAACATCCTAAAGTGATTCCTGCAAATTGAATTAAAGTATTGGTGATTTGAACAAAAGTATCCTGTTCATAATGTGCATCTAAGAAAAAGAGCATTAAACTAAAGGATATTAAGGTTGTTCCAGAGAAAAGGCCATAATTAACCATGTACTCTTTTGAACTGATTTCTATCATAAGATTTTAATTTTGATGTAAAAATAGCTATTATTTAAATACTTGATTAGTAATAAATAAGATAAAGTTGCAAATTCACAAAAAAGAATTAAATTTGCAAACAATTAATAAAAAAATGAAAGAAGGTATACACCCAGAAAATTATAGATTAGTTGCTTTTAAAGACATGTCGAATGATGATGTTTTTATTACAAAATCAACTGTTGATAGCTAAAGATACTATTGAACATGAAGGTGCTACTTACCCTTTAGTAAACTTGAAATTTCTAGAACTTCTCATCCGTTTTACACTGGTAAAACAAAACTTATTGATACTGCTGGTAGAATTGATAAGTTTAAAAACAGATATGCTAAACTTAAAAAGTAATCTACTTTTTATAAACTCTTCTTTAAATTAATTGATTTATAGGATTTGTTTCTAACCCATACATGTTCTTTTGACTAAATCTCATAACCTTGTCATAGTATAATGGTACTAATTGGTGAGTTCTTCTAACACTAAACTATCTAGAATTTAGAGTAAATTTTTTTTCTTGCTGTATTATTATTGTTCCTTGTAAGTGCTTTCAAACATATTTGTCATATTCACTACTTTTGAAGTGAGTGTAATTTGGTCCGTTAGGTGCTAAATTTCTTGAATAAAATAAACTTAAGTAATTTTCACTGTCTGGGTAATCTGCTATCCAGCTTGCTCTAAACATTTCAAATTTTCCATTAGATTTACCTTGTCTTAAAGCAGATGCAGGAACAATATTAATTGATAAATCAATATCAATTTTTTGTAGTTCTCTTTGAATGAACTCAACTATATCTAAATAATTTGAATCACTTGTGAGTTTGAGTTCTATCTTTTCTTTATTATTTTCTGTTTTATATTCTTGAACTAATTTTTTTGCTTTCTTTAAATCGTATTTAAAACCATTGACCTTGTTTTCAATATTTTGAAGTCCTAAAGGAACAAACCCGTTATTCGCAGCATATCCAATATTATTTCTTAGATATTTCATCATTTTTTTTCTATCAATAGCATAGTTAATAGCTAATCTTAGTTTTTTAGAATGGATATGACTTTTTTCATCTCCAAGATAGAATCCTATATACTCTGTATTTAAATATGGTCCAGTAAATAAGATTAATTGATTTGGAATATTCTTTTTTTAAATTTCCATCAAGGGATATTAAAGTTGATCTTTAAAAGAAGAATCAATAGAGTTGATAAAATCAATTTTATTTTGGGCAAACTCCATGAATTCACTTTTTTTGTCTGGTAAAAATGTAATTGATATAGCTTCGAGATAAGGGAGACTTTTTACCACTACTATCTTTTTCGAAATATAAATTATTCTTTCTTAGAACTAGCTTGATATTTTCTTCCCATCTTTTAAATTTAAACGGACCAGTTCCAATAGGATTTTTACCAAATCTATCTCCATAATAATTCAACCGCTTCAAAAGGTACAACTGAACAATACTTCATTGATAGTAGACCTAAAAATGCAGCAAATGGTTTTTTTAATTTTATTAACAAATACACTATCATTTACTGCATTAAAACTATTTACATTTTTCAAAGCCCAAGATCCTGGTGATGCTAAATAAGGATCTTTCAATCTATTAAAGCTGTATTCAAAATCCTTTGCATTAACTGTTCTAGTGGAATCTTTTCCAAAAGCTTTAGATTTATGAAAGAATACTATTTTTTTTATTAAAAATGTATAGTTCAAGACCATCTTTTGAAATAATCCACTTTTCGCTAAATCAGGCTTATGTTTTAATGAATCATCTAATTGAACTAATCCATTAAAGAGTTGATTTACTGGCCATATATTTCTTAATGTGCTGCTGTAAATTGGATCTAAAGATGAAATATTTGAATGCTCATTATATCGAAAAACTTTATTTTCATTAACTAATTTATTTTCTGAACAACCTATGAATATAAGAACGATAATTATTGAAAGTGGAATTGAAAAACTAGACTTGTTAATCATAAGATTGATTCATATATTTGCAAGCTAATTTAAGCGATTAAATAACATGAGCCAAAATCATAAGGTTGCATTAACTACTTTAGGTTGTAAACTTAATTATTCTGAAACTTCAACTATTTCAAGACAGTTTGAAGATGTTGGCTATTCTATCGTTAAATTTGATCAATTTTCTGATATATATGTTATTAACACCTGTTCTGTAACTGAAAATGCAGATAAACAATTTAAATCATTATGTTTCAAAAGCATTAAAGTTGAATCCTGAAGCATTTTTAATTGCTATTGGTTGTTATGCGCAATTAAAGCCCGAAGAATTAGCTAAAAGTGAATGGAGTAGATTTAGTACTTGGTAGTAAAGAAAAATTTAAAATATTAGATTATTTAAATGATTTAAATAAAAACAGATTGGTTCAATTCATTCATGTGAAATAAATGAAACTGATTTTTATAAATCAAGTTATTCGATTGGAGATAGAACAAGGTCTTTTTTAAAGGTTCAAGATGGTTGCGATTATAAATGTACTTATTGTACAATTCCTTTAGCTAGAGGAATTTCAAGAAGTGATAAACTATCAAATATTATTTAAACTGCAGCAAAATCTATCTCAAATTCTGGAGTTAAAGAAATTGTATTAACTGGTGTTAATATTGGTGATTATGGAAAAGGAGAATATGGTGATAAAAATCATGAAAATACATTTTTAGACTTGATTAATGCCCTTAGATGAAGTTACTGGAGTTTCAAGAATAAGAATATCCTCAATTGAACCTAATTTACTTTCCAATGCAATAATACATTTTGTTTCTACTAGTAATAAGTTTGTTCCCCATTTTCATATTCCTATGCAAAGTGGAAGTGATTCTGTCTTAAGACTCATGAAGAGACGGTATTTGACAAAGATTGTACAGAGAAAGAGTTGAGCATGTGAAAAAAGTAATGCCTAATGCTTGTATTGGTGCAGATGTAATTGTTGGTTTTCCTGGTGAAACAGAAGAAGATTTTTTAGAAACCTATAATTTTATACAAAGTTTAAACTTGTCATATCTTACATGTTTTTACTTATTCAGAGAGAGATAATACAGAAGCTATTAATTTAAAAAATATTGTTCCTAAAAAAATTCGATCAAAACGAAGTAAATTGTTAAGATCACTTTCAGTTCAGTTAAAAGAGAGAAACTTTTATAAAACTCAACTTGGGAGTATAAAAGAGTATATTATTTGAATCTGAAAATAAAAATGGATTTATTTATGGATTTTCAGAACAATTATGTAAGGGTGAAATCTCATTGGAGAAAAGATTTAGTAGATAAAATTATAACTTATAATTTAGAAGAAATTGATAATGATGGGCTGGTTGTTGGTAGAAAAATCAGATTAAAAATTAAAGTCTAACTCCAATAGGTAGTAAGGTCTTTAAATTCTTTATTCTTTTTAATAAATTTTCTGATTTCAGGAGAAGTAGGCATTATTCTTATGTTTTTCTCCTTTATGATTTCAAAAACTTCTCTAATAAAAGTGTCTTCAAAGTTTTCATCTTTATTAGATGAAGGTATTATAAGTTTTGTTAAAAAAATTTTCCTGTCTTGAAGAGCATATTCAATAATAGCTAAATCATCTTCAATTTCAACTTCAAACTGACGCAAGAATAAGTTGTCGTTAATAATTAAATTTCCCATTAAATTTCTATTAGCTAATTTTGTAAAGTTTTACAAAGATACGGAAAATACTTAAGAATTTCAATGACTTTCTAAAAATGATATTCATGTATATTTTATGCCAGGGATGTCAGCAAATTCGTTGATTTTTGAAAGAATAAAGCTGAACCCTAGTTTTAAATTGCATTATTTAGAATGGATTCCCCTCTTAAAAAAGAATCATTAAGCAATTATGTTGTTAGGCTTTCAAATAATATCAAGCATGAAAATCCTATTCTTATTGGTGTTTCTTTTGGTGGAGTTATTAGTTCAGGAATTATCAAAAATATTAAAGTCTAAAAAGGTTTTTATTATATCAAGTGTAAAATCCAATAAAGAATTATCTAATTCAATGAAATTTGCTAAAAGAAACTAAAGAGTTATAAGTTACTACCATTAACTTGGTTAAATGATTTTGAATCTTTAATTGGCATTTGTTCTTGGACCTAAAATTAAAGCGCAAGGTTAATCTATATAGAAAATATCTATCAGTAAGAGATGAAAATTATTTAAAGTGGGCTATAAGAGAAGTTAATGAATGGAAACAAAGCAAACCTATAAAAAATATTATTCATATTCATGGTACTTATGACTTAGTTTTCTCCTATTTTAAATTTAAAAAATTATGTGCAAGTTACTAAAGGAGATCACGCTATGATTTTAAAAAGAGCTGATTGGTTAAATAATTATTTTCCACAAAATTTGGAAATTAAATTTTTTTCATTTGTTGTTGCATCATTTTAATTTGATCAGACAGCATTTTTTGTTTATCCAATTTTTTAGCTTCGTTTAACAGAGTTGTAGCTTCTCTTTTTCTTCTTTTTTGAATTAATATTCCAGCTAAACTTAATTTTGCCATTGCTAAGATCATGATCCATAGATAAGCCAATAGAGATAGCTTTTTTAAAATATTTTTCCGCTTATGTTAAATTGGTTTGTGAACATACTATCCCCCATAAATAATTATAATAACCAACTTGTTTTTTTGTTAAAGAACTTTCTGGATTTTTAATTTTTTTTAACCAATGTTCAGTTCCTTGGAAATCTTGTTTTCTTAATTTTAAAAATATTATCAGTATAATTTCGTTTTTGAAATATAAAAAAATGAAAATTATAGCTAATAATATCAAAGCTATTCCATTACCAATATTGTTTTCATAAAATTGATATATTGAATAAATGATAGTTAAAATTGCTAATATTACTTTTATAGTTTTTGGATACATTGATTAACTGTTTTTTTTAATTAATTTTCAATCTTCAAAGTTTTTAAACAATACATTTGAGTTAGTTTAAACTTATTGTATATTTGCCCTCGAATTTTAGTAAAAATAGTTAATTAATTGTCACATGAAAAGAACTTTTCAACCTTCAAAAAGAAAAAGACGTAATAAACACGGATTTAGAGAAAGAATGTCAACACCAAGCGGTAGAAATGTTTTAGCTAGTAGACGAGCTAAAGGCCGAAATAAGATTTCTGTTTCATGTGAACCAAGACATAAAAAATAAGTGAATAAAAATTTTAAAAATATCAAGGTGTTACTTTTTAAGTAACACCTTTTTTTTTATATATTCATGAACCAAATTAATATTATCTAAATGCCATTAAGAAAAGATTTAAAAAGTATATTGATAATAGGATCAGGTCCAATAGTTATAGGTCAAGCTTGTGAGTTTGATTATGCTGGTTCTCAAGCACTAAGATCATTAAGAGAAGACGGGATAGAAACAATTTTAATAAATTCTAATCCTGCTACAATCATGACCGATCCAGTTATGGCGGATCATGTATATTTAAAACCCTTAAATACTAATTCGATTAAAGAAATTTTATTAAAACATAGTATTGATGCAGTCTTGCCTACAATGGGTGGTCAAACTGCACTTAATCTGTGTATTGAAGCTGACGAAAAAGGAATATGGGAAGAATTTAATGTTGAAATTATTGGAGTAGATATAGATGCTATAAATATTACAGAAGATAGAGAAAAGTTTAAGCAGTTATTAAAAACAATTAATATACCTGTTGCACCTGCAAAAACAGCTACATCATTTTTAAAAGGAAAAGAAATAGCTCAAGAATTTGGTTTTCCATTAGTTATTCGTCCTTCTTTTACTTTGGGAGGAAGTGGAGCCTCCCTTAGTTTATAAAGCTGAAGATTTTGATGAATTATTAACAAGAGGTTTAGAAGCTTCTCCAATTCACGAAGTTTTAATTGATAAAGCATTAATGGGTTGGAAAGAATATGAGTTAGAGCTTATTAAGAGATAAAAATGATAATGTTGTTATTATTTGTACTATTGAAAATATGGATCCTATGGGTATTCATACAGGGGATTCTATAACTGTTGCACCAGCTATGACATTATCTGACTACTACATATCAAAGAATGAGAGATATGGCAATCAAAATGATGAGAAGTATAGGAGATTTTGCTGGAGGATGTAATGTTCAATTTGCCGTAAGTCCAGATGAAAAAGAAGATATAATTGCTATAGAAATTAATCCAAGAGTTTCAAGATCATCCGCACTTGCATCTAAAGCATCTGGTTATCCAATTGCAAAAGTGGCAAGTAAATTAGCAATAGGTTATACTTTAGATGAGTTAAATAATCAAATAACTAAATCTACATCTGCTCTATTTGAACCAACTTTAGATTATGTAATTGTTAAAATTCCAAGATGGAATTTTGATAAGTTTGAAGGTGTCGATAGAACTTTAGGTCTTCAAATGAAATCAGTAGGTGAAGTAATGGGTATTGGAAGATCTTTCATTGAAGCATTGCATAAAGCAACTCAATCACTAGAAATTAAAAGAAATGGTATAGGAGCAGATGGAAAAGGATATTCAGATTACAAACAGGTTATTAGTAAGCTTAACAAATGCATCTTGGGATAGGGTTTTTGTTATTTATGATGCTATTAAAATGGGTATTTCATTGGACAGAATACATGAAATCACTAAAATAGACATGTGGTATTTAAGACAGTACGAGTCTCTTAATTACTTTAGAAAAAGAAATTTCAGAATTTAATATAAATAATATTTCTAAGGAATTATTATTGGAGGCTAAACAAAAGGGTTTTGCAGATCGTCAAATAGCTCATATGCTTGGTTGTTTGGAAAGTGTAGTTAATAAAAAACGAAAAACTTTTAATATAAATAGAGTTTATAAACTTGTTGATACTTGTGCTGCAGAATTTAAAGCTACAAACACCTTATTATTATTCTACTTTTGAAGAAGAGATCCAGCTTATCTGATGGGACTGTTTCTACTCAAAACGAAAGTGAAGTTTCAGATAAAAAAAAGATAGTTGTTTTAGGTTCTGGTCCAAATAGAATTGGACAAGGAATTGAATTTGATTATTGTTGTGTTCATGGGGTTTTAGCATCTTCTGAATGTGGTTATGAAACCATTATGATTAATTGTAACCCTGAAACTGTTTCAACTGATTTTGATACTGCTGATAAACTTTATTTTGAGCCTGTTTTTTGGGAACATATTTATGATATAATCGAACATGAAAAACCTGAAGGAGTAATTGTACAACTCGGTGGACAAACTGCTTTGAAATTAGCAGAAAAACTAGATAGATATGGTGTAAAGATAATGGGTACTACTTATCAAGCTTTAGATTTGGCTGAAGATAGGGGGAGTTTTTCAACTTTACTTAAAGAAAATAACATTCCTTATCCCGAATTTGGGGTAGCTGAAACCGCAGATCAAGCATTAGTTCTTGCTGATACACTTAATTTTCCAATCTTGGTTAGACCCTCATATGTTTTGGGTGGTCAAGGAATGAAAATTGTAATAAATAAAGAAGAGTTAGAAGCTCATGTTGTTGATCTTCTACAAAAAATACCAAATAATAAACTTTTATTAGATCATTATTTAGATGGTGCAATTGAAGCAGAAGCAGATGCTATTTGCGATGGTGAAAATGTTTTAATAATTGGAATCATGGAGCATATAGAACCTTGTGGTGTTCATTCAGGTGATTCAAACGCAACACTTCCTCCTTTTAATCTTGGAAAGTTAGTTATGCAACAAATTATTGATCATACTAATAAAATTGCAATTTCATTAAAAACTGTAGGTCTTATTAATATTCAATTTGCTATTAAAAATGAAATTGTTTATATAATTGAAGCAAACCCTAGAGCTTCAAGAACGGTTCCTTTTATTGCAAAAGCTTATAAACAACCTTACGTTAACTATGCAACTAAAGTTATGTTAGGTGAGCTTAAGGTGTCCGACATTGATTATAAACCTAACTTAAAAGGCTTCGCTATTAAACAACCTGTTTTTTCTTTTAATAAATTTCCAAATGTAAATAAAAGTTTAGGCCCTGAAATGAAAAGTACCGGTGAAAGTATTTTATTTATTGATGATTTAAAAGATGATCAATTCTACGAATTATACTCTAGAAGAAAAATGTACTTAACTAAATAATATATTTTATATTAGTTGTTATGGAAATTGGTTTTAACATATTAATATTATCAGTTCTAGTACTAATTACTTACAATTTATTTTCTAAAAATAAAAAATCAGATTCATTAATAGGATCTGATTTAAGTGATGAAATCACTAGCTTAAGGATTCAATTGGGAGTGAAAAATGAACAAATAAGATCTCTGAAAGAGTCTAAAGAATTAGAATCCGAAAATTTAAAAAAAGAATTTAAAATTTTAGCAAATTCAATTTTAGAGGAGAATTCAGAAAAATTTAAAAAACAAAACAAAGATCAAATTGGTTCAATCTTAGAGCCACTTGGTGAAGAAATAAAAAAATTTAAGAAAAAAATTGAGGATAATAATATAGATTTTGTTGAAAGAAATACTGTTTTAGATCAAAAAATACAAAGTTTAAGTAAATTAAATGAGCAGTTAAGTAAGGATGCTAATAATCTTGCAAGCGCTTTGAAAGGTGATTCCAAAACACAGGGTGATTGGGTGAAGCTCAACTGGAAGTTTTATTAGAAAAATCGGGACTAATGAAAGATGTCCATTATAGTACACAAGGTCGGATACAAAGATGAAGAGGGTCAATACTAAAAAGCCTGATTTTATTGTTAGTCTACCTGATAACAAGCATTTAATTATTGACTCAAAAGTTTCCCTTACAGCCTATGAATTATTTTACAATTCTGAAAAAGATGATCAGAAGGAAAATTTAAAAAACCATATTATTAGTATTAGAAATCATTTTAAGGACCTTAGCTCTAAAAATTACACTGATCTTTATGGTATAAATACACCTGATCAGGTATTTATGTATATTCCAATTGAACCAGCTTTGTTTTTAGCTTTACAAGAGGATAAAAATATTTGTTGATGGATGCTTATGATAAGCGAGTTGTTTTAGTTTCTAATACAACACTTTTATCGACATTGAGAGTTGTCTCTGAACTTTGGCAGTTTGATGATCAAAAAAGAAATGTATTAGAAATTGCTAAACAATCAGGCTTATTATACGATAAATTTGAAGGCTTTGTTTCCGATTTAATTAAAGTTGGAAATAATATTAATAGTTCACAACATAGCTATCAAGATGCAATGAATAAACTTTCAGAGGGGAAAGGAAATTTAGTAAGTAAAGTTGAAAACTTAAAAAAATTAGGTGCAAAAACTAAAAAAAACTTACCACAAAAACTTTTAGATAGATCAAATCGATAACTAATTTTAAAGTCCCGTATAGTTTGAAGGAGAAATTTTCTTTAATTCATTTTTAATTTCACTACTTATGTTTAATGTATCAATAAATTGATGAATTGTATCTCGGTTTATAGATGTATTTTTTCTTGTCAATTCTTTCAAGGTTTCATAAGGATTTGGATACCCTTCTCTTCTTAAAATAGTTTGAATTGCTTCGGCTATAACTGCCCAGTTATTATTTAAATCATCTTCTATTTTAATTTTATTTACAATCAATTTATTAATTCCTTTAATTGTAGATTTAATTGCTATAGAAGAATGACTAAATGGAACTCCAACATTTCTAAGCACAGTGCTATCGGTAAGATCTCTTTGTAATCTCGAAATAGGTAACTTTAATGATAAGTGTTCAAATAAAGCATTTGCTAAGCCTAAATTTCCTTCAGAATTTTCAAAATCAATAGGATTTACTTTGTGAGGCATTGCAGATGATCCCACTTCGTTTTTATTTATTTTTTGTTTAAAATAATCCATTGAAATATAAGACCAAACATCTCTGTTGAAATCAATAATTATAGTATTTATTCTTTTTAAACAATCAAATAATGATGCTAAATGATCATAATGTTCAATTTGTGTTGTTGGAAAAGAATGATAAAGTCCTAAGTCACTAACTAATGAATTGGCAAAAGTTTTCCAATCAATTAAAGGAAAAGCAATTATATGAGCATTAAAGTTCCCAGTAGCTCCTCCAAATTTTGCTGCTAACGGAATTGAATGTAGAAATTTTAATTGTTCAAGAATTCTAACTTTGAAAACGTCAATTTCTTTTCCCAATCTTGTTGGTGAAGCTGGTTGACCGTGAGTACGCGCTAACATAGAAATGTTAGAATATTCTAAAACTTTTTCATCTAATAAATCTATTAATTTATTTAACTCTGGAATGTAAACTTTAGATAATGCATCTTTTATTGAAATTGGAACAGCTGTATTATTTATATCTTGAGATGTAAGTCCAAAGTGTATATATTCTGAATATTTATCTAATTGTAATTCTTTAAATTTATTCTTAATAAAATATTCAACCGCTTTCACATCATGATTGGTTTCTTTTTCAATCTCCTTAATTGCGATAGCATCTTCGTAAGTAAAGTTTAAATAGATTTTTTTTATTTTCTCTATTGATTTTTTAGGGAAACTTTTTAATGCAGGAATTTCAGTTTTTGTTAAAGCTATAAAGTACTCAATTTCAACTAATACTCTGTATTTAATTAGAGCTTGTTCAGAAAAATACTTACTATAGTCTTTTGTCTTGTTGTAGTATCTACCATCAATTGGAGTAATAGCGTTAAGATTATTTAACTTCATGAGCTTTCCATTTAAAAAGAATACAAATGTAAGCTTTTTTAAAAATATTATTTTCTATTAAGAACTTTAAATTCTTCGTAACATCCACTAATAGCATCAAGAATTTGTAAATCATTTGCGCTAAGAATAAAACTATCAGAAAAATTACAATTTCTTAAAATTTCATCAATATCTATTTTTTGAACTTGAAGTAATTCAACCAATGTTTCTCTATCGAATTTTGAAGAAAGAAGTTCTCTTATTCTAAAATCTTCTTTCATTTGTTGTAGCTTTTTAAACTGTCTAGGCTGTTTTCCAAATAAATTGTAAAGAAAATCTGCTGGATTAAAAATTGCACTAATAACTTTGGAAAATGCACCTGAATTTCTGGATCCTCCCTCATATCCTCTTGAGGGTAATCCAGGAATGCTGTAACGATAAGATTGGCTTACAGGAACATTTTTTGCGTCTATTTCAAGATATCCTGTTAATTCATATGGTTTTACAATAACTTCCTCCAATGCGTATGCCAGTTCAGTCAATTGAATTTTAGAATTTTCAAATTTTAATAAATCATTAGTTACTCTAACTTTTATTGATTTAAAACCTAGATATGATAAATAAAGTGTGTCATTTAATTTTGCAGGAATTTCAAACTTCCCCTTTCTGTCAGAAATAACTCCAACTACTTGACTTAAATTGATTACATGTACACTTGGAATAGGTTTGTTATCTGAAGAATTTTCAACAAATGCTGTAAGATTTTGAGAAAAAGTTATGTTTGAATAAAATCCAAAAACGAGTGTAAATAATAAAAATTTATAAAATTTAATCATGAATTTCAAAAATACAAGTAATTAAATATATTCTATCATTTTATATAAAAATTATAAAAAAATTAAGATATAAAATTTATTAATTTTTTTATTGCTAATGACCTATGACTAATAATATTTTTTTCATTTATTGATAATTCAGCAAAAGATTTTGAATAACCAGCTGGTCTAAAAATAGAATCATAACCAAATCCATTTTCTCCAATTGGATTTTTTAAGATTTCACCATTTATTATTCCTTCAAAAGTGTGGATTTTATTTTTAATTATTAAAGCTATTATTGTTTTAAACCTTGCACTTCTGTTCTTTTTTTTTTTTAATTTTTTCAATAACTTATTGATATTATCATTAGAATCACAGGCTTCACCAGCATAACGAGCGGAATAAACGCCTGGCTCTCCATTTAAAGCTTCTACTTCTAAACCGGTATCATCTGAAAAAACATTAGTATTAAATTTATTGTAAATGTATTTTGCTTTATAAATAGCATTGCCCTCAATTGTATTTTCATTCTCTGGAATATCATCACTGAACTTTAAGTCTTTAAGGCTTATGATCTTTACATTATTAGGGATAATCTTGTTGATTTCTAACAATTTATTTTGATTTCCAGTTGCGAATATTAAATCTATATGTTTAATCATTATGATATGGGTGATTGTTTAAAATTGTAAAAGCTCTATATAATTGTTCTGTAAAAAACAACCTAATTATTTGATGTGAAAATGTCATTTTAGACAGAGATATTAATCCATTTGATTTGGCATATACTTCCTTTGAAAATCCAAAAGCTCCTCCGATAACAAAAATAATTGTTTTACTTTCTTTAAGTTTCATTTTTAAAAAATCAGCAAATTTTCTTGAGTTATAGTTTTCTCCTTTTTCATCGAGTAAAAAAAGAAGGTTATTATTTTTAATTTTTTTTAAAATATTTTCGCCTTCAATTCTTTTTATTTCATTTTCACTATTTTTTTTTGTTTTTATCGAATTGACTTCTATTATTTGAAATTTATTAAAAAAATTAATTCGTTTTACATAATTACTTATTAGATTAATTAATTCATGATTTTTTGTTTTTCCAACTACGATTAACTTAATCTCCATAAACCTTATAATTGATAAATTTTAATTTATATTTAATATGTAAATATATACTATTGGATAATATTAGTTTTCTAAAGTTTATAATTGATTAATCATGAATTTTATTGATGTAATTATTCCTCTTCCACTAAAATCTTCTTTTACATACAGTGTTAATGAAAGTGAATTTAATTTTCTTAATCCGGGCTATAGAGTTATGGTTCCTTTTGGGAAATCTAAATTTATTACAGGAATAGTTTTACGAAAACATAATGAAGTACCAACTTCTTATGAGCCTAAAGAGATAGAATTTATTATTGACGACAAGCCATGTATTACATTAAAACAATTAAGTTTCTTTAGTTGGATTTCAGAATATTATATGACACCATTAGGGCAAGTAATTAAGGTTGCTTTGCCAAAATTATTATTACTTAAAAGTGAAAGTGAAATATTATTATTAAAAAGAGATGTTTCTGATATTAATATTAGTAAAAATTCAAAGTTGGTGTTTGATTTATTAATGATTAGTGAAAAGTTAACTTATAAAGATTTAATATTAAAATTTGAAAAATCAACAATAAATAAAGTTTTGAATGAATTACTGACTCATTCAATAATTACTTTAAAAGAAGAAGTTTATGATTATTTTAAACCTAAAGTAATTAATTTGATTTCCATTAATCGAAGTATTTGTTTAAAAGACTTAAAGGAAATGTTAATTGGTAAAAGATCTCAACTAATTGTTGCTAACGACTTAGTTTCTAATAAAAATAATTCAAAATTTACTTATAACGAATTGATTAAGTTGTATGGTGTTTCAAGAGAAACTATTAACAAATTAATTAAATCTAAAATTTTAATTAAATCTTCAGAAATAATTAATCGAACTCAATTTGAAATAGAAGAATTAGTTATGCCTAAAAAATTAAGTGATGATCAAAACAACGCTCTACTTGAAATAGAGTCAAGTTTTATTGACAAAAATGTTTCTCTTTTACATGGCGTTACATCATCAGGGAAAACTGAGATATATGTTAATTTGATTGAAAAAGAGTTATTAAAGAATAATCAGGTATTGTATTTAGTGCCTGAAATTGCATTAACAACTCAGTTGATAGTACGATTGAAAAAATATTTTGGTGAAAAATTATTAGTATATCATTCAAAATATTCTTTAGATCAACGAACCGAAATTTGGAATACTGTTTTAGAAAATCCGGGTAAAATAATTTTAGGAGCCAGATCATCAATTTTTTTACCATACAATAAACTAAGTCTTATAATAGTAGATGAAGAGCATGAAAATGCTTTCAAACAATTTAATCCAGCACCAAGATATAATGCAAGAGATTGCGCAATTTATTTAGGAATGACTTATAGTGCAAAAACATTATTAGGGTCTGCAACTCCTAGTATTGAGTCTTATTATAATGCTATTTCTAATAAATATGGATTAATTAAATTAAATAAAAGATATAAAGGTATTGAGTTGCCAGAAATTTTTTTAGAAGATTTAAGAGAATCTACTATTAAAAACAAAATGACAGGAAGTTTTTCCGAAAATTTATTAGCAAACATTAAATATACTCTTGAGAATAAAAAACAAGTAATTATTTTTCAGAACAGAAGAGGTTATTCTCCTTATCAAGAATGCGAATCTTGTGGTTATGTTTTTCATTGTAAAAATTGTGATGTTGCATTAACGTATCATAGAGTTTCCGACGAACTAAAGTGCCATCATTGCGGATACTGTGTAAATGATGAGGATAAATGTATAAAATGCTCATCTAATTCACTAGTTAAAAAGGGTTTAGGCACTCAGAAGATTGTTGAAGAATTAACAGAGTATTTTCCTAAATATAGAGTAGAAAGAATGGATCAAGACTCAACTAAGAATAAAAATTCATTTTTCAAATTAATTAATGATTTTGAAGAAAATAAATTTCAAATACTAGTTGGTACGCAAATGCTTAGTAAGGGTTTGGATTTTAAAAACGTAGAACTAGTAGGAGTAATTAACGCTGACAACTTAATTTATTTTCCAGATTTTCGATCTCAAGAAAAATGTTTTCAATTAATTCAACAGGTGGCAGGAAGATCAGGCAGATACAAATCTCAAGGAAAGGTTATAGTCCAGACATTTAATCCTAAGCACAGTATAATGATGAAAATTAAGAAAAATGATTACTTAGGAATGTTTAATGAACAATTGAAAGAAAGACATTTGTTTGATTACCCACCTTATACTAGAATTATTAAAGTCGTTCTAAAAAACAAGAGTAAAGAAACCTTGAGAACAGGTGCAATTTGGTTTACTAAAAGTTTAAAAACTAGGTTTGAAAACAAAGTTTTTGGTCCAGAATTCCCTCTAATTCCAAGAATTCAAAATAGATATATTAATATTATTCAAATTAAAATTCCAATTAATGAAAACTTGCTGAAAAGTAAAAAAATAATTCTAAAAATAGTTTCTAGTTTTGAATCAATTTCAAAATTTAGAAGTATTCAAATTTCTATTGACGTTGACCCTTATAATTAAATACGTTTAGAATTTTGTTTGTGTATATTAAAAATGTATTTTTGCGACCAATTTTTAATAAAATATATGAATCATTACGAGGCTGTTTTCATTCTAAATCCCGTTTTATCTGAAGATCAGGTAAAGGAGACAGTAAAAAAATTCGAAAACTTTTTAATCAGCGAAGGATCAGAAATTATCTCAGTTGAAAACTGGGGACTAAAAAAATTAGCTTATTCCATTCAAAACAAACAAAGTGGATTTTATAATCTTATAGATTTTAAAGCTGCCAATACCACAGTTGAATTGTTTGAAACTGAATTAAAACGAGACGAAAGGATTATGCGTTATTTAAATGTCAAATTAGACAAATATGCTGATGCTTGGTCTGTTAAAAGAAGAGAACGTAACACTAAAAAAGCTTAATTATGTCAACATTAGAACAAGCAGGTAAAGCAAATCAGGGAGAAATAAGATATCTTACTCCACTAGATATTGCTACAAAAAACAGCAAAAAATATTGTATGTTTAAAAGATCTGGTATCAAATATGTTGATTACAAGGATCCAGATTTTCTTTTAAGATTTATTAACGAACAAGGTAAGATTTTGCCAAGAAGATTAACAGGAACATCTTTAAAATACCAAAGAAAAGTTTCAGTTGCTGTTAAAAGAGCAAGACATTTGGGACTTTTACCTTATCAAGCAGACATGTTAAAATAATATTATGGAATTAATTTTAAAAAATGATGTACCTAATTTAGGTTTCAAAGATGACTTAGTTTCTGTTAAAAACGGATATGGAAGAAATTTCTTAATTCCACAAGGACTAGCTATACTAGCTACTCCATCTTCAAAAAAAGTTTTAGCTGAAAACATTAAACAAAGAGAATTTAAAGAAAAAAAAGTTATTGATGAAGCTAATAAATTAGTTAAAAAACTTGATAAGTTAGAACTCAAAATATCAGCTAAATCTGGAACAGGTGGTAAGTTATTTGGTTCTATTTCGAGTACTGATCTAAATAGTGAATTGTCTAACCTTGGTTTTGATTTTGATAAAAAAATTATTAAAATCGTGGGAGGTTCTGTCAAACGACTTGGTACTAATGTAGCTTCTTTAAGACTGCATAGGAACGTTATTCACGAATTATCTTTTGAAGTTGTTAAGGCTACAGACTAAACTTATTTAATAATATTTTTAAATCTGATTCTATTTTCTTAAAAAAATCAGATATTTGTTTTATTATTAATTTAAATTAATGTCTAACTCACCTTCTAATCCCAAAGGAACTAGAGATTTTCTTCCTTCTGAACTTTCTAAAAGAAATCACATTATTGATATTCTAAAGAAGAATTTCAAAAATTTTGGTTTTTCAGAAATTGAAACTCCGGCTTTAGAAAAAAACAGTACTCTTTTAGGAAAGTATGGTAATGAGGGTGATAGATTGGTTTTTAAGATTCTTAATTCTGGTGAAAAAGTAAAAAAAGCTGATATTGAAGCGTTAAAATCAAATAATCTTAATTCTTTTACTAAATCAGTGTCTGAAAAAGGTCTTAGGTATGATTTAACAGTTCCTTTGGCAAGATACGTTGCACAGCATCAAAATCATTTAATCTTCCCTTTTAAGCGCTTCCAGATTCAAAATGTTTGGAGAGCAGATCGTCCCCAACATGGAAGATTTCAAGAATTTACTCAATGTGATGCTGATGTTGTAGGTAATAATTCTATTATTCAAGAAATTGAATTAATTAAATTATACGATAAAGTTTTTACTGAATTAGGTTTTGATGATTTAGTTTTTAAAATTAATCATAGACTTATTTTAAAAGGTATTGCAGAATATTTAGGAATAGCTTCTAATTTAAATGAATTTATTTCAATAATTGATAAGCTCGATAAGATAGGAATTGAATCAGTTGTAAAAGAAATTAAAGATATGTTTAGTAATGTTTCAATTTCTAAACTTGAAAACTTATTAGAAAATAAATCATTAAGTATTGACAATACTTCATCAATACTTTGTGATATACCATTAGCAGTGGAAGGCTTAGATGATTTAACCAGTATTTTTGATTTTATTATCTAATAAATCAATTAACAACGAAATTAAATTTGATTTAACACTTGCTAGAGGATTAAATTATTACACAGGAACAATAATCGAAGTTTCTTCAAAATCTAATACTAGATTGGGTTCTTTAGGGGAGGTGGAAGATATGACGATTTAACTTCACTTTTTAATATGAAAAACACTAGTGGAGTTGGTATTTCTTTTGGTCTGGATAGAATTTTTATCTTTAATGGAAGAAAGAAATCTTTTCCCTGATCATCTTAGAAAATAGTTTTGATGTTATAGTAATCAATTTTGGAATTAATTACTTAAAAGAAATTTATCCCGTAATCGATCGATTAAGAAATCAAAATAAAAAAGTATTAATATACCCTGATCAAGTTAAGCTTAACAAGCAATTTTCTTATGCTAATAAACACAATGCTTCATATGCTATTGTTTTTGGTGAAAACGAATATAATAATAAAGAAATTATAGTTAAAAATATGATTGAAGGAACTCAATCAACTTATAATTTAAATAAAATTGATTCGATCATATTTTAGTTAACTACTGTTTGATTAAAACGTAATTCTTCTGTTTTAAAATTTCTAGAATGAAAAACATAGCTGTTATTGGGGGTGGTGCTGCAGGATTTTTTTCAGCAATTTCTGTTAAAAATCATTATTCAACCTATAACGTAGTATTGTTTGAAAAAAGTTCTAAATTTCTTTCAAAAGTAAAAATTTCAGGTGGTGGTCGTTGTAATGTTACAAATTCAACAAATGATATTAGAATATTGTGTAAAGCATATCCAAGAGGAGGTAAAAAACTTAAAAATATATTTCATCAATTTGGAACTGAAGATACTAGAAACTGGTTTGAAGAAAGGGGAGTGCCGTTAAAGGTCGAACCTGACGGAAGAGTATTTCCTGTTTCTAATAATTCACAATCTATAATAGATTGTTTAGTTCATGAATGTGAAAAAAATAATATTTTAATAAAATTTTTAAGATCTGTAAAACGTCTATCAAAAGTAAAATCAAAATGGATTATTAATTTCAATGACAATAGTTCTTCTGATTTATTTGATAGTATTATTGTAGCCTCTGGTGGCAGTCCAAAATTAAAAGGATTTGATTGGTTAAAAAATTTAGGTCATAAAATCATTAATCCAATTCCTTCTCTTTTTACATTTAATATGCCAAAAGAATCAATTATTAGTTTATCTGGAATTGCTCTTAAACAAGTAAGGATAAAAATTATAGATACTAAAATAGATTTATTAGGACCTCTTCTAATTACACATTGGGGGATGAGTGGTCCTGTTATTTTAAAAGCATCATCAATAGGTGCCCGAGATTTGTTTGAAAAAGAATATTCTTTTGATCTACAGATAAATTGGTTAATTGATAGAAATACAGAGATCTTATTTAAGAAATTGCAAGATTATTCCATGCTTTTTTCCAATAAATTATTATCAAAACAAAATCCATTTGATTTGCCTTCCCGTCTTTGGCTATTTCTAATTGAAAAATCTAATTTAAATGATAATAAAAAATGGGGAGAACTAGGTAAAAAAAATATGAGAAAACTCATCGAATTTTTAACAAAAGATTTTTATTCTGTAAGTGGTAAAACAACTTTTAAAGAAGAATTTGTTACTTGTGGAGGGGTTTCGTTAGAAAATATTGAATTAAAAACTATGCAAAGTAAAATTGTAACTGACCTTTATTTTGCTGGTGAGGTACTTGATATTGATGGTATAACAGGTGGATATAATTTTCAATCTGCTTGGAGTACTGGATTTATAGCAGGTAAACTAGGAGGTGAATTTTATTAGTAGCGAGAGGGAGATTTGAACTCCCGACCTCCGGGTTATGAATCCGACGCTCTAACCAACTGAGCTATCTCGCCATTACAAAATGCGCGTAAATATATAAACAAATTATATAGGGGCAAACTAAGAAGAAAAAATAATTAAAATTCTTTTTTAGAATTGATTTAATCTATATATTGCCAGTTATGGTATTAAAAGAAAAGTTCGAAATAGAGTTTCCAATTCAAGCTTCACCGCACATGTTATATCAATATATTTCATCTGCCTCTGGACTATGCGAGTGGTTTGCTGATGATGTAAATTCTAGAGGAAAATCTTTCTCTTTTCTTTGGGACGGATCCGAGGAAATTGCTGATTTAATTTCATCTAAGTCTGATTCTTTTGTTAAATATAGATGGATGGATGATTCTGATGATCAAGACAAATGTTTTTTTGAAATTAGAATTGTTGTTGATGAGATAACTAAAGACGTTTCCTTAATGGTAACTGACTTTGCTTATGAAGATGAAGTCGAAGAATCTAAAATGATTTGGGAAAGTCAAATATCTGATTTAAAAAAACTGGTAGGTTCATCTTAATTATTCATGATAAATTATAACGAAAATTATATTAATAAATCCGATTCTGATTTATTAAACAGAGGTTTTCTATACGGAGATTCGGTTTTTGAATCTATAAGAATTGTAAATAATAAAATTATTTTTTGGGAAGATCATTATATGCGTTTAATGTCTTCTATGAGAATAATTAGAATTGAAATTCCACAAAGTTACACTCCAGATTTTTTTAAATTACAAATTACAAACACAATTTCTAAAGTTAATTCTAGTTTTACAGGCAGAGTTAGATTGACTATTTTCCGAGAGGGAGGCGGGTACTATACTCCAGAGTTGTCGTCTCCTAGTTTTATTGTTAATTGTAGTGTAATTGACAGTAAAGAGTTCTTTTTAAAAGACTCTGATTTTAAAGTTGATTTATTTAAGGACTATTACATCCAAAACGATTTGCTTTCAAATTTAAAAACTAATAATAAATTAATTAATGTTCTTGCTGGTATTTATGCTAATGAAAATAATTTAGATAATTGTATTTTATTAAATAATAAAAAAAATGTTACTGAATTTCTAAATGGCAATCTTTTTATCGTTCGTGGAAATAAAATTATAACTCCAAATTTAGATTCTGGATGTTTAAAGGGTATTATGAGAAAAAAAATTATTGAATACGTTAAACTACTTCCCGAATTTTCTATTGAAGAAACCGTAATATCTCCTTTTGATTTACTTTCAGCAAATGAAATATGGTTAACAAATTCAATTTCAGGTATAATAAACGTGACAAATTATAGAAACAAATCTTTTTCTAATGATATTGCTAAAATCTTTATTGATTTCTTGAATAAAAAAGTATCTAATATTTAATTGTGTTGTGGGTTATCTGGTGAATTTGACCAGAGTAAATATTTTCCTCCTAATTTTTCTAACTTTTCTTTCCAAATATTATTTAGATTGTTAAAACATAATGTTTCGATATTTTCGCTTTTAGCTATTATCCAAGAGTTATTTTTTAATTCATTTTTCAGTTGACCTTCGTCCCAGCCAGAATAACCTAAAAAAAATTTTATCTCACTGCTTTTTATTTTTTTATCATTAATTAGTTTTACAAGTGAATTAAAATCCCCTCCCCAAAATAGTTTGTCATTTATCTTAACTGAATTTTCTATAAGTAAAGGGACTTTATGTATAAAGTAAAGATTCTCTTTTTCAACTGGACCTCCATTATATATCGGAAAATCATAATTAAATTCTGGAATCAAATCTAAGGTTGAATAATTAGATTTTTTATTTAAAATGAACCCAACAGACCCTAATTCATTTTGTTCTGCAATTAAAACAACAGAGCGACTGAAGTTTAAATCATGTTGAATTGTTGGTTCTGCAAATAAAAGATATCCTTTTTTCAACTTAAAACACTCATATTAAGTGAATTGAATCCATTGTTAAATTCAATGTTTGTCATCATTTTCTTACCCTCTAGTTTTAATTCTAAGACCTCTAATAGTCCATTTCCTGTTGAAACTAATAATGTGTTTTTATTCATCATTATTGTTCCTGGCTCAAGTTTTTTCTCAATTGTATTAGAATATTCTCTTGATTTATAAATTTTTATTATTTTATTATTAACTGAAGACCATGCTGATGGAAAAGGAGAAAGTCCTCTTACAAAATTATTAATTTCATTTGTAGATTTTTTCCATTGAATTCTTGTATTTTCTCTATTTAATTTAGGTGCCTTTAAATATTTTTCACTCTCATTTTGTTTAATGCCTTTAAAATTTTTACTACTAATTTTTTCTAAAGTTGATAATATAGTAATTGCACCTATTTTTTTTAATTTAATATATAATTCTCCTGTGTTTTCATTTTTAGAAATTGGAACTCTTTTCTGTTCTATTATTTCACCACAATCAATTTTTTCATTTATATAGAATGTTGAAACACCAGTTTCTTTAAGTCCGTTTATAATTGCCCAATGAATTGGTGCAGCTCCTCTTAAATTTGGTAATATAGAAGCGTGTAAATTTATTGTTCCTTTTTCTGGAATTTCCCAAAGTATTTTAGGCAACATCCTAAAAGCAACTACAATAAAGATATCTGGATTTAAATTTTTTATTTCATTAATAAAATTTGAATCTTTTAAGTTTTTTGGTTGCAGTATTTTTAGGTTTTTTTTCAATGAATAATCTTTAACATCTGATGTTTTTATTTTTTGTCCTCTTCCAGCTTGTTTATCTTCAGAGGTAACAACTGCAACAATATTATGGTCTGATTTTACAAGAACATCTAAGCATTCAACTGCAAAATCCGGAGTTCCCATAAATATAATATTCATATTTTTTTAAAATTTATAGTTTGTAAAATGTTATCGATCCTATTTGATACACTATTTTTTTCTAATACAATTACTTCAACTTTTAACTCTTTATAAATTTTCACAATCTCTTCATGAATTTGTTTACATTGATCAAAACTTTCATATCGTACATTATCATTAACATAGATATCCTTCCAAGGTGGAAGTATGAAGATTTTATCGTAAACAATTTTTTTCGCACTTTCTATAAAGTAATTATCATATTTAATTTTTATAAAATTTAAATAGGCAATTATTTCGTGTACTCCTCTATCAAAAAATGTAATATCACTTTTTTGAGTTTTATTGTATTGATTAGATCTTAAAATCATCAATCGTTTACTAAATTCTATAGGATCCTTTAAAAAAAACTGTTTTACCCCTTTTTTTTGCTCACTCTCTGTTATATCTCTAACAATTTCGTTTTCACAATTGTAGCCCTTTTTTTCTAACCCTTTTATAAGTTCAGTTTTTCCAGTTCCAGGACCTCCAGTTATTAATATTTTTTTATTCATAATATGCTATGCAAAATAAACAATTAATAGTACTTTCTATATATATTTGCCATGTGAATAATGATAATAATGATTTTTACGAAAGGTTAGAAAAACAATTATCAGATTCTTCTTCTTGGCCAAGTTTATATAGATTTAAGTTTATTATTAAATCGGAAATTAATGATATTGATCAACTTAAGTCTATTTTTAATGATATTAAAAATGTTGATATTTCGTCTCGAGTTTCTTCTAATAAAAAATTCACAAGTTTTTCGATAACAGCAATAATGAAATCTCCGAGTGTTATCATCAAAAAATACAAATTAGCCTCAAAGATTAATGGAATTATTTCATTATGATTTAATTTTATTAAATTTGCTAAACTTCATTTTTTAAACAACCCATAAATTGATAGATAACTTACAATACAACACAGAACGTTCTAAGCTCATAATTCCAGAGTATGGAAGACATTTACACAAGATGATTGATCAAGCTCTTGCTTGTGAGAATAGAGATGAACGAAGTAATATAGCAAAAGCAATAATAGGTGTTATGGGAAATATGAACCCGCATCTTAGAGATGTTCCTGAATTTCAACATAAATTATGGGATCAATTATTTATTATGTCTGATTTTGCTTTAGATATTGATTGCCCGTATCCTCTTCCATCTAAAGAGGTGTTCGATCAAAGACCAGATAAACTAAAATATCCTCAAAATTTTCCTAAATATCGATTTTATGGAAATAATATTAAACGTATGATTGACGTTGCCGTTAACTGGGAAGATGGGGAAATGAAAAAAGAACTTATTTATGTAATAGCAAATCACATGAAAAAGTGTTTTTTAAACTGGAATAAAGATACAGTTGAAGATGATGTTATTTTTAAACATTTAAATGAGCTCTCAAATGGAAAAATTAATTATTCTATTGAAGATAAGCCATTGTCAGATTCTCAAAACCTTATCAAGTTAACAAATAAAAAGTTCACTAAAACTCCTGTTCATAAAAACAATAAGAAGCACTATAGAAATTTTAAAAAAAGGAGTAATAATTAATTATTTTAAATGGGTACTTTTTCAATTCAAGGCGGTACAAAATTAAAAGGTGAAGTAATTCCTCAAGGTGCAAAAAATGAAGCCTTACAGGTTATTTGTGCTTGTTT
This sequence comes from uncultured Flavobacteriaceae bacterium, assembly GCA_937773465.1. The sequence goes on from CALJVK010000019.1 coordinate 26,172, forward strand.
ATTGACAAAAGATAAAATTGTAATTGATAATATTCCTGAGATAATTGACGTTTTAAAATTAATTGACTTATTAAGTTCTCTTGGAGTTAAAGTAATAAGAATTAAAAAAAACAAATATTCTTTTCAAGCTGATAATGTAAATATTGATTACCTGAATTCAAAGGAATTTAAAATTAAAGGCAGTAGTTTAAGAGGGTCAATTATGATAGTAGGTCCTTTATTAGCTAGATTCGGTAAGGGATATATTCCAAAACCTGGAGGTGATAAAATTGGAAGAAGAAGATTAGATACTCATTTTCTTGGTTTGATTAAGCTAGGAGCATCTTTCAGATATAATAAAGAAGAATATTTTTACGGCGTTGAAGCCAAGGAGTTAAAGGGATCATTTATTTTACTTGATCAGGCTTCTGTTACTGGAACTGCTAATGTTTTAATGGCATCTGTTTTAGCAACTGGAAAAACTGAGATTTATAATGCCGCTTGTGAACCTTACATACAACAGTTATGTAAGATGTTAATTTCTATGGGAGCTGATATTTCGGGCTTAGGCTCAAATCTATTGACTATTAACGGTGTCAAAACTTTAAACGGATGTACTCACAAGGTTTTGCCTGATATGATTGAAATAGGTAGTTGGATAGGCTTAGCAGCAATGACTAAAAGTAGAATTACTATAAAAAATGTTAGTTGGGAAAATTTAGGACAAATACCTAATGTTTTTAGAAAGCTTGGTATTAAATTAGAAAAACAAAATGACGACATTTTTATTGATGAACATAATGATGGTTATGAAGTTCAAAATTATATTGATGGCTCAGTTTTAACTATTTCTGATGCACCTTGGCCTGGATTTACACCAGACTTGTTGAGTATTATTTTAGTTGTAGCAACGCAAGCTAAGGGAAGTGTACTAATTCATCAAAAAATGTTTGAAAGCAGATTGTTTTTTGTAGATAAATTAATAGATATGGGTGCTAAAATAATATTATGTGACCCACATAGAGCGAATGTAATAGGTCATAATTTTACTTCACAATTAAAAGCAACTACAATGGTTTCTCCTGATATAAGAGCAGGTATTTCATTATTAATAGCTGCGCTTTCAGCGAAAGGCAAAAGTATAATTCATAATATTGAACAAATCGATAGGGGATATGAAAATATTGACGAGAGGCTTAGAGCTCTTGGTGCTAAAATCGAGAGGATTTAATTTCGTTTAGATATTTTATTTCCAGTTGACCTCTGTCTTGTGCATTTAAATCTATTTACAGTATCATCCCTAAGTTTAATGTGTTTCGTTTTTCTACCTTGAACTCTTTTTCTCCACATTGCAAAACTTTTTGACTTCATCTCTCTTCTCATTAATTGGATGACTTCTTTTTCTGTTAATCCAAATTGAAATGTAATAGCTTCAAATGGGGTTCTATCTTCCCAAGCCATTTCTATTATTCTATCAATCTGAATAAGGTCAAGTTTAACCATATTATAAATTTTTTATATAATTATCTGCACTTAAAAGTAATTTTTCCTTTTTTAAGGGATCCATTTTATCGAAACTACTAATAAGCATTCTCATTCTTGGATTTTTTTTAAAAAACTCTCTTTGTTTGTCCATAAATGACCAAAATAATCCATCCCAGATATCACTCCAATCCCCTTTCTTATAATCACTCATTTTTATAATATAATTACTACTGCTTATATAGGGTTTTGTAGACATTAATCCGCCATCTGCAAATTGGCTCATCCCATATACATTAGGAACCATTACCCAATCATAAGAATCAATAAAAAGTTCCATAAACCATCTGTAAACTTCATCAGGATCGAATTCGCATAATACCATAAAATTACCTAAAATCATTAGTCTTTCTATATGATTAGCATAACCAGACTTATTAACTTTTTTAATAGTATCATCAATAGGATCAATTCCTGTTGTTCCATTATAAAATGATTTAGGTATTTTTCTTTTAAAACCCCAATAATTCTTTGTTCTTTCTTCCGAGCCTTTACAAATGTATACACCTCTAATAAATTCTCTCCAACCAATTATTTGTCTTATAAACCCCTCAGATGAGTTGAGTGGTATATTGTTTTTTTTATAAAACTCAATTGATTCATGAAGAATGTATTTTGGATCTAATAGACCTGAATTAATAAGCGGAGACAAAACACTATGATTTATTATAGATTCGTTTTTTAAAATAGCATCTTCATAAATTCCAAACTCATTAAATCTAGTTTTTAAAAAATTATTAAACCATTCTTTTGATGTTTTAAAATCTGTAGGATATAATTGTGATTCACCTAATTCTCCATAGTTTTTAGAAAAATACTTAGAAACATATTTTTTTGAACTATTGTAATTACTACTTTCAAGGTAGGAATATTCAATTACAGGTGTAGTTTTATTTTTTGGAAATTTTTTTCTATTTAAATCATCATAAGTCCATTTACCTCCTTCAGGTTTATTTTCATTGTTTAAAAGAATATTAAATTTTATTCTTTGATTCTTATAAAATGATGTTTGGAAAAGCTTTTTTTTAATTGGATTAAAGAAAGGATTCAATTCACTTTTTTTAGTTAAAAAAAGAGGATTTTCGTGAATATTTATATTAATATTTTTTTCTTCACATGAGGAAAATATTCTTTTTTCAAGCCAATTATCAATTGGATTATAGATGTAAATTTCTTGAGCTTTTATGTTTTTTAAAAATATTCTTATGTCAGATTCTTTGTCGTAAGAATTTATATATGTGACCTCTAATCCTTTGGCTTTCAGATAATCATAATAATTCATCATAGAGTCTCTATGAAATAGTATTTTTTGTTTATGAAAATTATAATGATTAAAAAATAAATGTTCTTCAATTAAATACGTAGTATTATTATTGTCAAACAATAAACTTTTTTCAAATAATTGATTTGGGAAAATTATATTTATTTTCAAGTGTTTAAAGCTTTTTTATAAGTTATTAGACATCTTTCTCTGGCTTCTTTATGATCAACTATTGGGCTTATGTAATGATTTGTTTCAAATTCTGGCACCCATTTTTTTACATAATTAAATTGTTTATCAAATTTTTTAAGTTGTTCATGGGGATTAAAAATTCTAAAGTATGGTGCCGCATCTACTCCGCAACCTGCCACCCATTGCCAGTTTCCAACATTACTAGCAGTTTCATAATCAAACAGTTTTTCTCTAAAATACGCTTCACCCCATCTCCAATCAATAAGCAGATGTTTACACAAAAAACTACCTACTACCATTCTAACTCTGTTGTGCATAAATCCAGTTTCGTTTAATTCTCTCATTCCTGCGTCAACTAGCGGATATCCAGTTTGACCATTACACCATTTTGAAAAATCTTTTTCATCATTTAGCCATTCAATTCTATCATACTTTGGTTTAAAGCTTTCAATTACAGTTCTTGGAAAATGATAAAGTATTTGTTGAAAAAACTCTCTCCATATTAATTCTTTTAAAAAAGTATTATTAGTTGAATTATGAGCTTTTTTTATTAATTTTCTAGTACTAATTGTTCCAAACCTTAATTCTACTCCCGCTTTTGATGTTCCGTTTGAACTAGGGAAATTTCTTTTTGATTCATAATTATTTACTATCTGATCTGAAATATCACTTTTTAAAAACTTTATATTTGATTTAACAAATCCCATTGACTCAGAATTGAACTTATGTTCATTTGATATTAAATTTTCAATTAAATTTTCAGAACAATACTCAGGAACTCCATCTTCATTCATTTTAATGATCCATTTTTTAGAAAACGGAGTATAAACCCTGTATGGTGTTCCATCATCTTTTACAACTTCATTTTTTTCGAACAAAACATGATCTTTGTAATCGAGGAATTTTATTTTATTATCTTCCAAATAACTCTTAATAATACTATCTCTTTTAATTGAATATGGTGTGTAATCTCTGTTCGTATATACTTTTTGAACATCATGTTTGTTTATAAGATCTGAAAAAACATTTTTGGGATTTCCGTAAAAACATGAAATTGATTTATTTTTTTTTGACAAAAGATCATTCATATTTGAGATTGAATGAATTATATATTCAATCCTATGATCATTTTCTTTTAATTTATTTAAAATATTTTTATCAAAAATAAAAATTGGTAATACATTTTCTTTCTCTTTTAATGCATTGTACAAACCTTTATTGTCATCTAATCTTAGATCTCTTCTAAACCAAAATATTGAAATTTTATTCTTCAATTACGAAAGATTAATTGATGATATTCCACCATCAACACCAAATGTTTGTCCAGTAACCCATGAGCTACTATCACTTAGTAGATGAACAACTGAATTAGCTATATCTTTTGGATTTCCGTGTCTTTTTAGGGGATGTTTTTCACCTACTTTTTCTTTTTTTAAATCATTATTTAAAAATCTTTGAGCCATTGGTGTATCAGTAAGTGATGGTGCTATGACATTAACTCTTAATGAAGGAGCATACTCTGCTGCTAAGGATCTAGCAAAACCTTCAATTGCTCCTTTTGACGCCGAAACACTAGTATGAAATGGCATACCGACTTTTACAGCAACAGTACTAAATAATACAACACTAGAGTTTCCAGATTTTTTGAGATTATTTATTACTTTTTGTAATGACTTGACCATTGATAAAAAATTAATGTTCAAATCTTCTTCAAAAGTGCTAAGTTTTAGACTCCTAAATGGTCTAAGGTTAATGCTTCCAGGACAATAAACAAAACCATGTAATTCTTCAGGAATAGTTTCAGTGTTTAATTCTTCGTTTAAAACATCATATTTAATGTAATTAACATTTAAATCTTTAAAATTATCGTTAGACCTACTGGCAACATAAATATTATGTTGATTGTGTATTAGTTTTATAGTTTCGTAACCGATTCCGGATGATCCACCAATAAATAGAATATTTTTTTTCATGATATTATAATTTTCCAAAAAGTTTAATTAGTTTTTTTTCTCTGAATTTAAAAATCTGTTTAAGTTTATTTTTCACAAACAAGGGGTGAGCAATTTGACCTAAAATTCCAAACGGGATTTTATAATCTACAACATCTTCCATTTCAACACCTCCATCTATTTCTTTAATAAAATGTTTATGGTGCCATAATGAATATGGTCCAAACCTTTGTTCGTCAACAAAATATTCATTTTCTTTTACATGCGTAATTTCTGTAACCCATTTTAATGTGATTCCAAGAACAGGTGTTACTTTGTATTGTATAATTTGCCCCGCAAATATTGATCTGTCAGCTCCACTTAAAATTTTGAAATTCATATATCTTGGAGTTATTTCTGCCAGATTATTTGGATCACTTAAAAACTCCCATGCTTTTTTAGCTGAAATTGGAAGTTTTTGTTTTGTTTTAATTTGGTATATTTTCAATTTTAATGTTTTTTAATAATAAACAAATATCATTCCAAATTAAGACTAAAAACAAAAAATTAATTCATTATCTTTTTTTTATCAAATTTGAAATAAATATTGTTAAAAACGCACCTATAAAATTTAACCATAAATAACCAATTTCTATGAATCCGTAGATCATAAATATTGATATTTGAGATATACATGCAGCATAAAATACTTGGTTTCCTTTTATATTTTTAAAGAAAAAAGCTACCATAAAAATACCTAATATAGTTCCGTAAAAGATTGATCCAATTAAATTTACTAGTTGAATTAAATTTTCAAATAAGGATCCGAAACTAGCAAAAATTATCGCAATTACTCCCCACATAACTGTAAACCATTTTGAGGCTTTTAAATAATGTTTTTCAGATTTTTTTTCAATATGATTTCTTTTATATATATCAATAACGGTTGTTGTTGATAGTGCATTAAGTTCTGACGCAGTTGATGACATTGCTGCACTTAAAATTACAGCAAGTAATAAGCCAATAATACCTTTTGGCAGATAGTTGAGTATAAAAAAAATAAAAACATAATCTAAATCATTAGATTCGATTGATGGAGGGGCAATTTTTTTTGTAATTTTTTTTACAGTTTCTCTAATTTTCTTTTCGTTTTTATGCAGTTGTTTGATTTCTTTTTCTAGATTTTTTGTCTCTTCAAAATCAATGTTATCAATATATTTTTTTTGTAAATATCTTTTTTCTTTTCTAAGAGATATGAATTTTTCTTTTTCGATTAAATACTCTGGGTTTTGAGATTGCTCTAAATAATTTTCTACTTGTGGATTGAAGTTTATGGGTGTATTGTTAAACTCAAAGAATACAAATACCATCACTCCAATAAATAATATAAAGAATTGCATAGGGATCTTTAATACTGCATTAAACATTAGACCTAGCTGACTTTCTTTTACAGATTTTCCTGTTAAATATCTTTGAACTTGACTCTGATCCGTTCCAAAGTATGAGAGTGCTAAAAAAAAGCCACCCGTTATACCACTCCAAAAAGTATATCTTTTATCAATATCAAATGAAAAATCTATAATTTCCATTTTTCCTCCAATTCCTGCCATTTTAATAGCTTCTGTAAAATTTAAATTTTCTGGAAAAGAATTTAATATAATCGCAAAGGCTATTATCATTCCACTCATTATTACAAACATTTGTTGTTTTTGAGTTATGCTAACTGCTTTTGTGCCACCACTTACAGTGTAAAAAATCACTAATAGACCAATAGTTAAGTTTAGTAATTTTAAATCCCATCCTAAAATTGTTGAAAGAATAATTGCAGGAGCAAAGATTGTTATTCCAGCAGCTAGTCCTCTTTGAACTAAAAATAAAATTGCAGCCAGTGTTCTAGTTTTTCTATCAAATCTTTTTTCTAAATATTCATATGCTGTGTATACTTTTAGTTTGTGGTATATTGGAATAAAAACCATGCAAATAACAATTATGGCAAGTGGAAGTCCAAAATAAAATTGAACAAATCCCATTCCATCATTATAGGCCTGTCCTGGGGTTGATAAAAATGTAATTGCACTTGCTTGAGTAGCCATTACTGACAAACCTATAGTTAACCAATTTGCTGATCCACCACCTTTTAAATGATCTTTAATTGTATTGAATTTTCTGGTTTTATAAACACCATATATTACAATGAAAGAAATTGTAGTTAAAAGTATTGACCAGTCAATTAAAGACATATTAAATAGAATAATAATTAGTTAGAATAATAAAATAAATTATAAATAAAAAATTTATAATTAAAATTAACGTGTAAGCTTTTAGCCATTTCATAAATTCATAGAATTGATTGTGTTTACAAATAAATTTGTAGGAAAGCCTAATACATTGCTGTATGAACCTTGAATTTTTTTTATACCAATATGACCAATATAGTCTTGTATTCCATAGCTACCTGCTCTATCTAATACATCAGATGTTTTAGTGTAATATAATAGATCATTTTTGTCAATATTATCAAAAAAAACAAGTGTTTTTTCATTTACAATCACCTGAGATTTTATTGTTGAAATACAAATTGAAGTAATTACCTCGTGAGAAGAGTTTTCAAGTGATTTGATCATTTCAAATGCTTCATCTCTGTTTTTTGGTTTACCAAGGGCTCTGTTTTTGTGCCAAACTATTGTGTCTGAGGTTATAAGTAAATCATTTTTTTTTAGGCTTTTAATCAATAATGACGACTTTTTTTTAGCTAAATAATCTGTTATTTCACTACACTTTAGCTCATTAGAAAAAGATTCTTCTATTTCTTGATTAATAATTTTAAATTCAACACCTAGTTGGTTAAGAAGTTCGTGTCTTCTTTTTGAACCTGAAGCTAATAAAACGTTATAGTTTTTTAATTTTTCAAAAAACATCAATTAAATATTTTGATGTTTTTTGTTTAGGTTCCAATTCCCTTGAACTTTAAGTGTTTGTTCTATAATATCTCTGACGCATCCTTCTCCACCTTTTTTATTAGACACATAATCAGATACTTCTCTAACCTCAGGAGCAGCGTCAAAAGGACATGTTTTTAAATAAACTAATTCCATTGGGAATATGTCGGGAAGGTCATCGCCCATATAAACAGTTTCTTTAAGATTAATATTATTAATTTTAGAATAATTTAAAAGATCTTTTACTTTGTCACTTGAGTTTAGAAAAACATTTTTAACACCAAGCCTATTTAACCTAGCTTTTATTCCTTGATTATTAGCTCCTGTAATAATAGCTATATTATAACCTAATTCGTTAGCTAATTTTACAGCTATTCCATCTTTAGTATTAAAAAATCTAGATTCCTTTCCTTGGCTATCGACTATAATTTTTCCATCTGTAAACACGCCATCGATATCAAAAACAAATGTTTTTATTTTGTTGAGTTTTTCTTTATAGTTCATTGTTTAGTTTTGTGATTTTTGAAGAAATTGTTTTGTAAATTTCTTCATAGCCTGTTCCTTTTAATAAATTTAAGTGTTTTTTTATTGTTTTTAAATCATTTCTTAATGCAGGTCCAGTTTGAGCATCTTTTGAAGATAAATATTTTAATTTATTTGAAGTTTCTAGAGTTAATGGATTTAAAATATCTGTATCAATTTCATTTGATTTTAAAATTTCATCCGCTACAATTCTCATGTAATTTGTAAAATTATTTGTAAAAACAGCAGAAACGTGAATGGCTAATCTTTGTTTGCTAGAGGCCTTTAACACGTTTTCAGAAATCATTAAACCTAAAGTTTTTATTTTATTTAAACTTTCTATGGAGTTACCCTCGACTATAATTGGAATATCATTAAAATTTACACTTTTATTAATACTAAAGGTTTGCAAAGGATACAATACACCATATGAAAAATTGTTTGATAATACATTAATAGATGTTGAACCAGAACAATGTAAGATTATACTGTGTTTATCAATTTTTATATTTTTAGAAATATTTTCAATTTGATCATCATCAATACAGATTAAATAAAAATCTGATTTTTCAAGTTTAGAAAGATTATTAGAATAATTTATTTTATCGTTAAAATATGATGGAAGATTATTTTTCCTTCCACATACCTCCATCAAATTAATTCCTTCTCTCTCTAAAAAAATTTCACTTAGATGAAATGCAACATTTCCAGTTCCAACAATAGTTATATTTATCACTTTATAAAAATACAAATTATGTTCGTTACAATTGAATTCATTTTTTTCTTAGGTTTGCAAAAAATTTAAAACATGAGTAATAGAACTTTTACAATGATTAAACCTGATGCTGTTGAAAATGGTCATATTGGTGCAATTTTAGAAAAAATTAATTCTGCTGGATTCAAAATCATAGCGATGAAGCTAACTAAGCTTACGAAAGAAAAAGCTGAAGAGTTTTATGAAGTTCATAACGAACGACCTTTTTTTGGCGAATTAGTTTCATTTATGAGTAGAGGACCAATTATAGCTGCAATCTTAGAAAAAGATAATGCAGTTGATGAGTTTAGAAAATTAATTGGATCTACAAATCCAACAGAAGCAGCCGAAGGAACTATTAGAAGTTTATATGCAACTTCAATGGGTGAAAATGCAGTTCATGGATCAGATAGTGATGAAAATGCAGGAATTGAAGGTGCGTTTCATTTTTCAAATGAAGAAATTCTATCTTAGGACTATTTTCTTTATAATTTCTTTACCAATCTCTTTATTTAGTAGGTCAACTATTTTTTGTTTACCATAACTGAGCTCCTGTCTTAAAACAGATGAGTTTAAGTTAACATAAAGAGTTTTGTTTTTTAATATAACCTCGTCTGTATAAGAATTAACATTAGAACCCATAACTTCCTTCCATAATTTTTGAACTTTAATATTATTAAGTCCAGAGTTTAAATTTGAAGAGCTATCAATTAGTTTTCCTAAAATGTTTTTAATGCTTTTAGTTTCGAAATTTCTTTTCATAACTTAAATATTTTATGAGATGAGTCAATATCTTGTATAATCTTATTTGTTCTATCATAATCTGTATCTGAAATAAAAATCTGACCAAATAAATTATTATTTACCAACTGGATTAATTGTTTAACTCTATCATTGTCTAATTTGTCAAAGATATCATCAAGTAATAAAATAGGGGATGAATTACATTCTGATTTTAAATAATCAAATTGAGCTAATTTAAGAGCAATTAGAAAAGATTTTTGTTGACCCTGACTACCATATTTTTTAATTGGATAACCATTAATTTCCATAATTAAATCGTCTTTATGTACCCCACAACTTGTGTATTGAAGAATTCTATCTTTTTTTATACTATTATTTAGTAATGAATCTAGAGATTCGAATTCTAATTGACTTTGAAATGAGATGTTTATTATTTCTTTATTTTGACTTATAGAATTATAATGTTTAAAGAAAACAGGCGAAAAGTTTTTAAAAAACTTTTTTCTAGTTTCGTGAATAGGAACACTTAGTTCAAATAATTGATCGTTGTAAATACTAATATTATCCTTGTCAAAGGAATTAGTTTTATTAAAATATTTCAATAAAGCGTTTCTTTGATTTAGTACTTTATGATAGTTTATGATATTGTTTAAATAGACCTTATTGTTTTGTGAAATAATACTATCGATAAATTTCCTTCTTAATGAACTACCTTCTTGTATCAAATCTCTATCAGATGGGGAGATCATTACCAGAGGAATTAATCCTACATGTTCAGAAAATTTTTTATATATTTTGCCATTTCTTTTTAAGGTTTTTTTTTTGCCTTTTTTAAGACTACAAATTATATTTTCTTGCTTATCATTCTTAATAAAATTTCCATCAATAAACATAAAATCTTGATCGTGATTAATAGTTTGTGAACTGATCGAATTGAAATAACTTTTTCCAGCTGAAAGATGATAAATTGAATCTAATATGTTAGTTTTTCCAACTCCATTATTTCCAACAAAACAATTGATTTTTCTATCTAATTCATATTCGCCAACTAAAATATTTTTATAGTTTACTACGTTTATTTTATTTAGATATAAAGAATTCATTACTTATTTTACAAAAATTAAAGAAAACAATGCAAATTATGTAAAATAATTAGTTTTTATCTCTAATTCATTGGAATAAAATTTTATTTTTACCCATTATTAAAATTCATTATGGCAACGTATAAGAAAAAAGGTTTAAAAAGAAAATCAAGTAATATAGATACTAATCAAAGTACAACAGCTGAGGTATTTGATACTTTAGATCAAAGTGCATCTAGAACTGAAAGGATTGTTGCTAAATATCAAAAACATATTATTGGAACAGTATTAGCGATAGTATTTATGGTATTAGGATATTTAGGATATTCAAGTTTGATTTTAGAACCTAATTCAGAAGAAGCTAACAATGAATTATTTACTGCTCAAAATTACTTTAGTCTAGCACTTGAAGATAACGAGAATAGTGATTCTTTGTTTTTATTATCACTTAATGGAGGTGAAGGTAAATATGGTTTTTTAGATATTATTGAAAATTATTCTGGCACTAACGCTTCACAGCTTTCTTATTACAGTGCAGGTATGGCTTATTATAATTTAAATGATTTTGAAAATGCTATTAAATATTTAAAATATTTTGACAGTGATGATGTTGTGTTAAAGGCTTTAGCTCTTGGTGGTATCGGAGATTCTTTTGCTGAACTTAATCAATTAGATGATGCATTAAATTATTATGAACTTGCATCTAACGTTTCTGACAATAGTTTTACTACTCCAAAATTTTTATTAAAAGCAGGAAACACTGCTTCAGTACTAAATAAAAACAAATTGGCTACAAAATATTACACTTCTATTTTAGATAAATTTCCTAAGTCACAAGAGGCTTTTTATATTGATATTCAAATAGAAAAAAATTCCTTGAAATAATTAATAATGTCATCCTCTAATAACAATCTCAGTTTTTTAGATTTAGGTAGTATACCCTCAGCTAAAAATTTAAAATTTGGTATTGTTGTTTCGAAATGGAATAAACAAATTACTGATAATTTACTTAAAGGTTGTTTAGATTTACTTTTACAAAAAGGTGCTAGTAAAAATGATATTGAAGTTATATATGTTCCTGGAAGTTTTGAACTTGTTTACGGCTGTAAAGTAATGCAGGATAAATCATTTAATGCAATTATTGCTATCGGTAGTGTTATCAAAGGCGAAACAAAACATTTTGATTTTATTTGTAACTCAACATCAATTGGTATTAAAGATTTGAATGTGTCAGGTAAATCTCCGGTTATTTTTTGTGTACTTACTGATGACAATCTTCAGCAGTCAATAGATAGGAGTGGAGGTAAATATGGTAATAAGGGTACAGAAGCTGCTATTGCTGCTATTGAAATGTCCCTTATTTAAAATATTTTTTAGGCACAATTAACATTCCAAAACATTCACCATCTTTTTTCCCTAAATGTTTGTGATGAATTTTGTGAGCTCTTCTTAATCCTCTAGCGTATTTATTATCAATGTTTCTTAGTATTTTAAATCTTTGATGAATAAAGACATCATGAACTATAAAATAAGCTAATCCATACATAAATATTCCTATTGCAATAGGTAGCCCTAGCCAAAAATTGTATTCCCCCCATAAGACTGTAAAAAACATACTAATAGCAGCATATTGTAAAAAAAACATATCGTTTCTTTCAAACCAGGATTTATGATCTTTTTTGTGATGATCTTTGTGAAGAAACCACATGAATCCGTGCATGATATATTTGTGGGAAAACCATGCGATAAATTCCATGAAAGAAAATGTAGCAATTACTGTAAATATCCAAATAGCTGTACTCATTTATAATATGTTTAGTCTATAACGAACATAAGACCTAGCTAATACATTAATTTTTTGATAGTTAGGAACTCTTATTCTTGTTGATTTAATTTTCAGTGGATTAGTGTTTTTAAGTTTATTTAAAAGTTTTAGATAATACTTGTATGCAGTATAAACCCCAAATCTAGCAGAGGATGGTAATAAGAAAATTCCTTTCAAAGCGTGAGAAAAGTCTTTATTAATTTCGTTCAAGATTATTGTTTTTGATTTTTCATCAAACTTATCAATGTTTAAATTTGGAAAGTAGCTTCTGTTTAATCCATCATGATCAGCTTTTAAATCTCTTAAGAAATTAACCTTTTGAAATGCAGAACCTAAAGACATAGCATAGGGTTTTAAATTGTTATATTGTTTTTGGTTACCCTTAACAAAAACTTTTAAACACATCAGTCCAACTACATCAGCAGAACCATAAACATATTCATCAAACTCTTCATTACTTAAATATTGTTTTTTATTTAAATCCCAGTCTTCATGCTTTTTAAAAAACTATTTACAAGTTCATAGTCGATATCATATTTATTTAATGTTTTTTGAAAAGAATTTAGTATTGGATTAAGACTTATTTTATCTTTTATTGACTTTTTTAGATCAAGTTCAAATAGATTTAAAAGTTCTTCTTTATTGAAATCATGGAAACTGTCTACAATTTCATCGGCAAATCTGACAAAACCATATATATTGTAGATATCTTGTCTTATAGAGCGATCAAGCATCTTTGTAGCTAAAGTAAAAGAAGTACTGTAAGATTCAGTTACTACTTTAGAACAATTCTCAGAAACCTGATCAAATAACTTTTTCATCTTTAATATTAAATCAGAAACCAATTTTCCAGAAACAATTGCTGGTGGAACACCAGGTCCTGGAACAGTCAGTTGTCCACTAAAGTACAAATTTTTCACTTTATTACTTCTTAAGTTAGGTCTTAAAAAAGCAGTTTGCATAAGAGTGTTGGCAAGACCATATGCATTTCCTCCGTAAGAATTATATTCTTTTTCAAAATCGTTAACACAAAAACTTTCTTTAAAAAGAATATGTTTTTTTAATTTTTCACCCGTCAATTTTTCTAATCTTCGTAATTATTATATCGAAATATTCATTTCTTATATCTTCATTATCTTCTAATTAGTTGCAATTGGAATTAAAAAAAAACCATTTTCACATCCTTTAGGTGCGGTTTTTGGATTTGTTTTTGAAGTAAAGTTTGCATAAAAAAGAGGATCTTTTGGCCACTTAGGATTATCATAAATATCTTGGGCATGTTTTTCAAAGTCCGTATCGAAAAAATAGATTGTGATGTGCAACGTTTGGAACTTTTTTATCGAACCCAACATAAAATAAAAGAGATGAAGGAGACCAAGTTTTTTTTGACCAATATTTGTCAGAGTATTGTCTGTATTTTTGATCTAGTAGACTTTCAGTGTGAGCATAATCCGCTCCAGAAATAATTAAACTCACAATCATGTTTTATTCCATTAATTACAATTCCATCAACCTTCTTTATTTGTAACCTCAATAGAATCTACATTAGAATTTGTCAAAAATTTAACACCTAATGACTCTCCGAGTTCTACCATAGCGTTAACTACATCAAAAAAACCGTTTTTTGGTTGCCATGTTCCTAATCCAAAATCTGCATAATTCATAAAGCTATAAAAAGCAGGAGTGTTGGAAGCTTTAGCTCCTAAAAATAATACAGGAAATTCTAGAATAGCTTTTAATCTATGGCTTTTGAAACCTTTTCTAACTTCTCTTCTTATATTACTAATAAATGATTTTACTTTAAAAATAGTTTTTTTAGTAATAAGCTCTAATGGAGATATTCCAGGCATTTTATATAACATATCTTTAACTGCTATATCATAATTATTTTCTGCTTCGTTCATGAAATTTTCTAATTCAAGAGAACTTCCCTTTTTCTTCTTTTTCAAAAACTTTTTTAATTTTCTCTAATGAATCATCAATTGATATACTATCATTTTTTCCAAAAAAAACTTTATATGCTGGATCTAGTTTCGAGAGATCATAAAAATCAGATCTTTTTTTATCAAAATCATTGAAAAATCTTTCAAATACATCAGGCATCCAATACCAACTTGGTCCCATATCAAATGTAAAACCATCTTTTTTAAATTGTCTTGCTCTTCCACCAAGAGTGCTGTTTTTTTCAACTACTGTTACATTGTAACCTTGCTTCGCTAAATAGCATGAGGCAGATAATGAGGAAAAACCAGATCCAATTATAAAAACATTTTTATTCATTATTTATAATTAAAATTTGCAGTGCGCACGAGAGGACTTGAACCTCCAAGAGAAATTAATCTCACTAGGCCCTCAACCTAGCGCGTCTACCAATTCCGCCACGTGCGCTAATTAGGGTAGTGACCTGGCTGGGGCTCGAACCCAGGACCCTCTCCTTAAAAGGGAGATGCTCTACCAACTGAGCTACCAGGTCTAATTAAATGTGACTTGGCTGGGGTTCGAACCCAGGACCCTCTCCTTAAAAGGGAGATGCTCTACCAGCTGAGCTACCAAGTCTAATTATTATTTAGAGGCTGCAAATATAGCTTCAATAAATTTATTAATCAAAGAGATTTTCTTATAAATTTGTATATAATTATTCATTAATTAATATATTCATAAAGATGGTTAATTCACATATTGTTGTTCTAGGTTATATGGGTTGTGGTAAAACTACTGTTTCAAATAAATTGAAAGCAATTCTTGACTTACCATTATTTGATCTTGATCAATTTATTGAAAATGAATTTGAAATGACAATTTCTGAAATTTTCAATACTAAAGGTCAGATTGAATTTAGAAGAATTGAAAATAGGTATCTTAAAATACTATTAAATAAAAAAGAAAAAAGCATTATTTCATTAGGTGGAGGTACACCATGTTATCATGACAATATGGATCTTGTTTTAAAATACTCGAAAAATGTTTTTTTTATTAACACTAGTGCTGAATTCCTATCCGAAAGATTGTTTAAAGAAAGAGATAAAAGACCAATTATTAAATCGATTAACTCATTAGTAAATTAAAAGAATTTATTTCAAAACATTTGTTTGAAAGAATTATATTTTACAATAAAGCTAACTACATAATCTTCGATTCAAACCAGGGAATAGATAATGTGTGTAAAAAAATAATTAACAAGCTTAATCTATAACAACATAACTTTCGTTTTTTTCAAAAACAACATCAACGTGCTCACTCATTGATGTTGAAAGTGAAATTCCCTTAAAATCGACTTTAATTGGAAATTTTTTATGATTTCTATCTACTAAAACTACAGTATTAAAATTTATAGGAGACATATCTAATAAATGTTTTACACAATATATTAGAGTTCTGCCCGTATGAAGAACGTCATCTATAAGTACTATAGACTTATTTTTTAAATATTCTTTTTTACAATCCAAGTCTATTTTATCTAAAGGGTTTTTCTTGTTTATTTTTATAGAAATTAGTTCAATACTGGATTTAGAAATTTGTTTAAGTTCTTTTTCAATAATTTTTGCCAACATGTAGCCGTTGTTGTATACTCCAATAAGTATTATTTCTGAATATTCTAAATTGTTTTCTTGAATTTGATAAGCTATTCTTTTTACAATTTTTTTAATTTGATCAGCATTTAAAATTTTATTTTTCAATTTTTAAATTTTATTAAATATAATTATTCATTTAGAAATTCATTTATATCTCTTCTTTCTTTTTTACTTGGTTTTCCTTTGTATTTAAAATTACTTTGAGTTTTTAATAGTATTTCTTTTTTTTCATTTTCAGATTTTGGTGTTAAATCTTTAAGATAAATATCTACAATTTTAGCTCCAACTCTTGACGACGGCAGGTCCAGAATATGAAAATTATATAGTATTTGTTTTTTTTTCACACTAAATGATGATCCGTTAAAAACATCAAATGATGGCTTTACAGATTTGTCATCTGATTTAATATGACCTTTTTTACATGCATTGCTTGCTATTGTTCTGGATTTAAAAATCCTTGTATACCATAGAAATAGATCAATTCTCATAAATAAATTAAATTTATAATTTATATCAGAAATATAAGAAAATTGTATCTTGCGACATATTTATTTTAAATGAAAAAATTGATCAGAAACATTATTTATTTTTTATTAACTATTGTTTTGTTACATTCCTGTAGTAAAACAGATGATGAAGAAGTAGAATCTATTCCCCTAGAACCTATATCTACTCAATATGTTATTGAGAATGATTCTATAATTGAATTTATGAAAACTCATTTTTATAACTATGACGACTTTACCAGTCTATCATCAAATAGCACTGTAGAATTAATTATAGATACAATCTCAGGAGATAATAGTGGTAAAACTCCTTTATTTGATCAAGTAACTACATTTAGTATTGATATCATTGATGAAAATGATGAAGTTGTTCCTCACAACATGTATTATATCATAAATCGCGAAGGAAGTGGTGAAAGTCCAACTGTTGCTGATTCAGTTTTTGTTTCTTATAAAGGATTAACTCTTGGTAATAAGGTTTTTGATTCTAGAAATAATCCAATTTGGCTTGATAATACAAATGTTGTTAGAGGCTTTAAAGAATTTAATGCATTATTAAAACGAGGAGATATTTCAACAAATTCGAATGGAACCTATGATTTTAATAATTTTGGTTTAGGTTTTGTGATAATGCCATCTTTTTTAGGCTATTACGAAAATAATACTGCTATGATACAAGCATATTCTCCACTTATTTTTCAAGTCAATATGCACACTATGAACACTACAGACCATGATGCAGACGGTATTAACTCTATCGATGAAGATTTAAACGGTGATCATGTTTTTAGCAATGATGATACAGATTCTGATAATATACCTAATTATAGAGATAGAGATGATGATGGAGATGGTGTATTGACAGCTGATGAATATGATGTGGACGGAGATGGTGTTGCTGACGATACTGATGGAGATGGAATTCCAGATTATTTAGATAATGACGAAAGTTGAATTAAAAATAATAAGAAATTCCCAATAGGTATAAACGTCCTTGTGATGTTATAAATTGATCCTTATTTCCTGCTTTCTTTTCCATATAATTAATTTCATTCTCAGAAAATCCTCTTTCAGCTCTTAGGTCAATTTCAAATTTCCCAAATTTTAGACCTATTCCATATTGAAGACCTAATTTGTATTGATTTTTTAAATCATCTAAATCAATATTATCATAATTCACACCTCTAATGAATTCAAATCTAGGTCCTGCAAAAATATTTGCCAGCCCAAAAACTTTATAACCAAACATCACAGGAATATCAATTTTGTGTTGATTAAAATCAGTTACTATATTCGATTTATTAATTAACACGATCGGAACGTCATAACTGTTTTTTATTTTAGAATAAATCAATTCAGGTCTGATGAATAAATTATTAATTGATAGTTTAAGAAAAACTCCAATATGTTGACCATTTCTAGATTCAAAAATATTTATATTAGGATTACTGATTGATTCTATGTTAGCTGAAATATTTAAGTTGCTATTGAAGCTTATTCCACCTTTAATTCCATATTCAAATTGTGAAAATGCATTAAAAGAAATAATTAAGAATAATAAATTAAGTTTTTTCAATTCTTTTTTCTTTTAACTACTTTTAAACTTAAATCTATGATAGATTGAGAATTAATTCCGTATTTATCCATAAGTTGTTTAGGAGTGCCAGATTCCCCGAAAGTATCATTTGTAGCTACAAATTCTTGAGGAACAGGTTTGTTTTTAACCAATACTCTTGCCACACTTTCTCCTAATCCACCTAGAAAATTATGTTCTTCTGCTGTAACTACACATCCGGTTTTTGAAACAGAATCTATTATAGCCTTTTCATCTAATGGTTTAATGGTGTGAATGTTTATTACTTCAGATGAAATCCCCTGTTTATTCAAAACCTTTGAAGCTTCTAAAGCTTCCCAAACTAAATGTCCTGTTGCTATAATTGTAACATCACTACCCTCAACTAATTTTACTGCTTTCCCAATTTCAAAAACTTGATCTTCTGGTGTAAAAACTGGAACAGCTGGTCTTCCAAACCTTAAATAAACAGGACCTACATAATCTGCAATAGCAATTGTAGCGGCTTTTGTTTGGTTATAATCACATGGATTGATTACAACCATTCCAGGAAGCATTTTCATTAAACCAATATCTTCAAGTATTTGATGTGTGGCTCCATCTTCACCTAGAGTTACACCTGCGTGAGAAGCACAAATTTTTACATTTTTACCAGAATAAGCGATTGATTGTCTAATCTGGTCATATACTCTTCCAGTGGAAAAATTAGCAAAAGTACCAGTGAAAGGAATTTTACCTCCGATTGTTAATCCTGCAGCTATCCCCATCATGTTGGCTTCAGCAATACCAACTTGAAAAAATCTACTTGGATTTTCTTCAATAAATTTATTCATTTTTAATGATCCAATAAGATCCGCACATAATGCAACTACATTAGGATTTTTTCTTCCAAGCTCCGCTAATCCGGCTCCAAAACCACTTCTTGTATCTTTTTTTTCTGTGTAAGTATATTCTTTCATTGTTAAGTGATTTTTAATTAATAATCTCCAAGAGTTTCTTTATTTTGAGATAGGGCAGAAGCCAGTTGTTCATCATTTGGTGCTTTTCCATGCCATGCGTGAGTATGCATCATAAAATCCACACCATTACCCATCATAGTCTTAAGTAGTATGCAAACAGGTTTTTTCTTTCCAGAAAGTGATTTTGAATTTAGTAATCCTTTTGTTATATCTTCAATGTTATTTCCATTTTCAATTTCTATTACTTCCCAACCAAAAGCTTCAAACTTTCCTTTAATACTTCCCATTGGAAGTACATCATCAGTTGCTCCGTCAATTTGTTTTCCGTTTAAATCAACAGTAGCAATAAGATTATCAATTTTTTTAGCAGACGCATACATAATCGCTTCCCAGTTTTGACCTTCTTGTAATTCTCCATCTCCCATTAAAACATAAACTAAACTAGAATCATTATTAAGCTTTTTTGCTTCAGCAGCTCCAATAGCAACAGATAAACCTTGACCAAGAGATCCTGAAGCTATTCTAATACCAGGAAGACCTTCATGAGTAGTTGGGTGCCCTTGTAATCTAGAATTTAATAATCTGAATGTATTTAATTCATCGATTGGAAAATATCCAGATCTAGCTAAAACACTGTAGAAAACTGGAGATATGTGACCATTTGATAAGAAAAATAGATCTTCATTAAGACCATTCATATCAAATTCTTTTTTTCTATTCATGATTTCGTTGTATAATACAACCATAAATTCAGCACATCCTAATGATCCTCCAGGATGTCCAGAATTAACTTTATGAACCATTCTAAGAATATCTCTTCTTACTTGAGTAGTTAACTCATTTAAATTGTTTTGCATGGATATTTTTTATAAACATAAATTTAATTATATAGATACCTATTGCAAACTTATTTAAACAATTAAATACATAATTAATTAACAATTTCAAATTGATAATATTAATAACTATAGATGATTATCTTTGATCTTTTTATAATATGAAATTTATATTAGAACATAATGATTCTGAAACTAAGGCTCGTGCTTGTACTATTGAAACAGATCACGGCGTTATAAAAACTCCAATTTTCATGCCTGTAGGTACTGCCGCTTCAGTAAAAGGAGTTGATCAAATGGTTTTGAAAAAGGAAATCAATCCAGATGTAATTTTAGCAAACAATTATCATTTGTATTTAAGACCTGGATCTGAAATCATCTCAAATGCAGGAGGAATTCATAAGTTTATGAACTGGGACTCTCCAATTCTTACTGATAGTGGGGGGTATCAAGTTTATTCTTTATCTGCAAATAGAAAAATCAAAGAAGAAGGAGTTAAGTTTAAATCTCATATAGATGGTTCTTATCATTTTTTCACACCTGAAAGAGCAATTAACATTCAGAAATCAATTGGAGCCGATATAATAATGGCATTTGATGAATGCACACCATATCCCTGTGAATATAATTACGCTAAAAAATCTATGCACATGACTCATAGGTGGTTAACTAGATGTATTAATGAGTTTAATAAGACTGATCCAATTCATGGTTATTCTCAAACTTTATTCCCTATTGTTCAAGGGAGTGTTTACAAAGATTTAAGATTACAGTCTGCAGAATTTATTTCTGAAACTAATGCTTTTGGTAATGCTATTGGTGGTTTGTCAGTAGGTGAGCCAGCTGAAGAAATGTATGCTATGACAGAAGTTGTTTGTAATGTACTTCCTGAAGATAAACCTAGGTATTTAATGGGTGTAGGTACTCCAATTAATCTATTAGAAAATATTGCTTTGGGAGTAGATATGTTTGATTGTGTAATGCCAACAAGAAATGCAAGAAACGGAATGTTGTTTACAGCCAATGGAAGAATTAACATTAAAAACGAAAAATGGAAGAATGATTTTAGTCCAATAGATAGTGATAATTATTCATATGTTGATACATACTATTCAAAAGCATATTTAAGACATTTATTCACAGTAAAAGAGTCAGTTGGAAGACAAATTGCAACAATTCATAACTTAGCATTTTATTTATGGTTAGTTAGAGAAGCTAGAAAACAAATTTTGAATGATACTTTTTTGGCTTGGAAAAAAATTATGGTTAAACAAATGGATAATAAATTATAAAATTTTTGAAAATTTTAGATAATTATATTGTAAAAAAATATTTAATAACATTCACAGCAATGTTATTATTATTTATTCCGATTGGAATTTTAGTTGATCTTTCTGAAAAGATTGATAAATTAAAAGAATTTGATGTTCCTTTAAATGAAATTATAGATTACTATTCTAATTTTATTTGGTATTTCGGAAATACTCTTTATCCAATTTTTGTTTTTTTAGCTGTAATATGGTTTACTTCAAAAATAGCTAACAATTCCGAAGTGATTGCAATTTTAAGCTCAGGTATTTCTTTTAATAGATACTTAAAACCATTTATGATTGCGGCCTCAATTATTGCTGTTTTTGCTCTTTTTTCTGGAATGTTCATTGTACCTGAAAAGAACAAAAAATATAATGAGTTTCAATATAAGTATTTGAAAAAAAATAAAAAATCAAGAGAAACATCTAAAATTTATAAACAAGTAAATGATAATGATTTTGTTTATGTAAGCAGTTATAATCCAACTAGAGAAATGGGTTATGATTTTTCCTACGAAAAATTTATTGACAATTCTTTAAAGTATAAAATAACTGCTCGTAATATTAGATGGATTCCTTCGGACAGTATTTATAGGTTAACAGATTACTTTAAAAGAACTTTTATAAATGATAAGCAGTTAATTGAGTCAAAAAGAATTAAAGACACTGTTTTCTCTTTTAAAATAAAAGAACTTTCTAGTCTAAATTACATGGCAGAAACTCAGAATTTTTTTCAGCTTAATAAATTTATTGACAAAGAAATTGAAAGTGGTTCTCCTTTAATTAATAATCATTTACTAGTAAGGCATAAAAGATGGAGTATACCTTTTTCTACTTTTGTTTTGACACTTTTAGCTGTTTCCGTATCATCTTTTAAAAGAAGAGAAGGGATGGGCATTAATTTAGCGTTTGGTATTATTACTGCATTTACTTTTGTCTTTTTTGATAAATTTTTTGCAGTCATGGTTAGTAAATCTAATTTATCTCCCTTTTTAGGAGCATGGATTCCTAATTTTATTTTTTTAATACTAGCTTTTTATTTTTTAAAAAATGCAAAAAAATAAACTTAAAAGCTTAATACATTTTCATTTTATTGTTTTCGTTTTTGGGTTTACAGCGATACTAGGTTCGTTGATTTCAATAGATTCTTTATCTCTAGTATGGTATAGGATGTTAATCGCTTTTCTTTTTTTGATTGTATTCGCTTTTGTTTTTAAAAGAAGTATTAAAGTATCAAATAAACTTTTATTTAAATTACTAATTTGTGGTGCATTAATTTCTTTGCATTGGATTACCTTTTTTAAAGCAATCAAGGTTTCTAATGTTTCAATTACCTTAAGCGTTCTTTCACTTGGTGCTTTTTTAACTTCCATTATGGAACCTTTATTTTATAAAAGAAAAATAATTCCATATGAAGTAGTTTTAGGATTTTTTGTTGTTATAGGAACCTCTTTAATTTTTAAATCTCAATACTATTATATTGAAGGTATGTTTTATGCTTTAATTTCTGTTTTTCTCAGTGTTATTTTTGGATTAATTAATGGAAAACTTATTGAAGAAACTAGTTCTTTGGTTATTTCTATTTATGAGCTTCTCGGGGGTGTTATTTTGATTACTGTGATTTTGTTTTTTATTGGTGATTTTAATATAAGTTTATTTGATATTTCTAAAACTGATCTGTTTTGGTTGATGATATTAGGAACCGTATGTACGGCTTATGCTTTTGTTATTTCTGTTGAAGTTTTAAAACACTTAACACCATATTCTCTAATGATATCTATTAATATGGAGCCAGTTTATGGAATTATTTTAGCTATTATTATTTTAAATGAAAACAATCAACTTTCTTTAGATTTTTATATTGGTTTTATTGTAATTTTTCTTTCCGTTATTTTAAATGGAATTATAAAGCTTCGTAAAAATAAAAGTTTTTAATTTTTTTTTATTTATATATTTGAAAACAATTTGTTAATATGGAATATTTAGATTTTGAATCTCCTTTAAAAGATTTAGAGGATCAGTTAACTGAATGTCGATTAATTGGGGATAAAACTGAAGTTGATGTTTCGGAAACTTGTAATAAATTATTAAAAAAAATAGAAATCACTAAACAGAATATTTATAAAAATATATCTCCCTGGCAAAGAGTGCAATTATCTAGACACCCTTCAAGACCTTATACTTTAGATTATATTAAAGCATTAACAAATGGTTCTTTTTTAGAACTTCATGGTGATAGAAATATTGGAGATGATAAAGCTATGATTGGTGGGTTTGGAAAAATAAATGATCAATCTTTTTTGTTCATTGGTCAACAAAAAGGGTACAATACAAAAACACGTCAATATCGTAATTTTGGTATGGCTAATCCCGAGGGATACAGAAAAGCTTTGAGATTAATGAAGTCTGCAGAGAAATTTAATATTCCTATTGTTACTTTAATAGATACACCAGGTGCTTATCCAGGCTTAGAAGCTGAAGAAAGAGGACAAGGAGAAGCCATAGCTCGAAATATCTTTGAAATGTTTAATATAAAAACTCAAATCATTTCAATTATTATTGGTGAAGGAGCTTCAGGTGGTGCTTTGGGGATAGCTATTGGTGATCATGTAATGATGCTTGAAAACACTTGGTATTCTGTGATTTCACCAGAATCTTGTTCTTCTATTTTATGGAGAAGTTGGGATTTTAAAGAAAAAGCTGCTGAAGCTTTGAAATTAACTCCTAATGACATGAAAAAAAATAAGTTGATCGATAAAATCATCTCCGAACCGCTAGGAGGGGCACATAATGATAGGGATAAAGTATTTAAATCAGTCAATAAAGCCATCATTAATTCATTTAATCAATTGTCAGA
Organism: uncultured Flavobacteriaceae bacterium; assembly: GCA_937773465.1. The sequence goes on from CALJVK010000019.1 coordinate 50,556, forward strand.
AAAAAATATTGACGATTTGATAAATGAAAGAATGAATAAGTTTACTTCAATGGGTGTGTATGATGAATAAAACTGTTAGATATTAACAATTATTTTCGTTTATTAACAAAATCATGTTTGCTATATAGTTCTTAATTATAGTTAAATCTATTTTACTTTTTATAAGTTAGTTGTATGGAAAAAATCAAACCAAACTTTGATAGATCTTATAAAAACCCTCAGGTTGTTCCTTTTGAAAAAGGGAAACTCCCTCCTCAGGCTATTAGATTTAGAAGAAGTTGTTTTGGGAGCAATGATGATTGATAAAAAGGGTGTAGATGCAGTTATAGATATTTTGCATTCTGAAGCGTTTTATAAGGAATCACATCAATATATATTTCAAAGTATAGTAAAACTATTTGAAAATACTGAACCTATAGATTTACTAACTGTATCTACAAAACTTAAGTCTGACGGTAAATTAGAAAAAGCTGGTGGAGATTATTATTTAGTTCAACTTACTCAGAAAGTATCCTCATCTGCTCATATCGAATACCATGCTAGGATTATTTTACAAAAATATATTCAAAGAAGTTTAATAAGAATTTCAACTGAAATTATTGAAGAATCTTATGATGAAACTAAAGATGTTTTTGATTTATTAGATAAAGCAGAATCAAAATTGTATGATGTTACTCAGGGAAATATCAAGAAATCTACTGAAACTGCCCAAAGTTTAGTAATACAGGCAAAGAAAAAAATAGAAGAAATATCAAATAAAGATGGACTTAGTGGAATCCCCTCTGGTTTTTCAGAACTTGATAAATTAACCTCAGGATGGCAGCCAAGTGATTTAGTTATTATTGCGGCTAGACCTGGTATGGGTAAAACAGCCTTAACTTTATCTATGGCTAGAAATATAGCTGTAGCTAAAAATATCCCTGTTGCTTTTTTCTCATTAGAAATGTCTTCTATTCAGTTAATCACAAGATTATTTCATCTGAAACTGGATTGTCATCAGAAAAATTAAGAACAGGTAATTTAGAAAAATTTGAATGGGAGCAATTAAATGTTAAAGTTTCAGCTCTTGAAAATGCTCCTCTTTTTATTGATGATACTCCGTCCTTATCCATATTTGATTTAAGAGCTAAAGCAAGAAGGTTATCTTCTCAACATGGAATTAAACTTATTGTTATTGATTATCTTCAATTAATGACTGCTGGTGGATCAAATAAAAATGGTAATCGAGAACAAGAAATATCTACTATTTCTAGAAACTTAAAAGCATTAGCTAAAGAGTTAAGTATCCCTGTTATTGCTTTTCTCAGTTATCTAGAGCAGTAGAAACTAGAGGAGGAAGTAAAAGACCAATTCTTTCAGATTTAAGAGAATCTGGAGCTATTGAACAAGATGCAGATATAGTTTCTTTTATTTATAGACCAGAGTATTATAAAATTGATGAATGGGATGATGAGGAACGAACTCCATCAGCAGGTCAAGCTGAATTTATTGTAGCAAAACATAGAAATGGAGGTTTGAATAATATTAAACTTAAGTTTGTTACTAATCTAGGGAAGTTTGAAAATTTAGATAACTTTGACACTCCTTTTGAGTATCAATCTAAAATCAATCAAGGAAAGTCTTAAAGTGAATCCAGATCAAGCTTTTGAAAGTGGCGGGTATAGAGATGATAATGAAGATATGCCTTTTTAAACTATTTAACTTTATTAACAATTTCTGTAAAAGCTTCAGGATTATTCATTGCTAAATCAGCTAGAACCTTTCTATTTATATCAATATTTTTAGCTTTCAATTTACCCATTAATTCAGAATAAGACAAACCATGAATCTGGCTCCAGCATTAATTCTAGTAATCCAAAGTGCTCTAAATGTTCTTTTCTTGTTTTTTCTATCTCTGTACGCATAGCTTAATCCTTTTTCAACAGCATTTTTAGCTACTGTCCATACATTTTTTCTTCTTCCGAAATAACCTTTGGCTTGTTTTAAGAATTTTTTTCTTCTTTGTCTAGAGGCTACTGAATTTACTGATCTTGGCATTTTATTAATTTTTTGGATTAGGCGTCATATTATGAACTTTAAAGCCTTTTTCCTGGTTAAACTTTATTTTATAAACCGTTTATTTTAAACGTAATTGTTGTTTAATATTATTACTATCACTGTCACTGACTAATCCTGAATGAGTAAGTTTTAACTTTCTTTTTTTAGATTTTTTAGTCAAAATGTGGCTTTTAAAAGCGTGTTTTCTTTTAATTTTTCCAGTTCCAGTTACTTTGAATCTTTTTTTAGCACTAGATTTTGTTTTCATTTTAGGCATAACTTCTTTATTTATTTTATTTCTTTGGGGCAACAAACATAATCATTTTTTTTCCTTCCATAGTAGGTAATGACTCAACTTTTCCTATTCTTCTAATTCTTGAGCTAATTTTAATAATAATATTTGTCCTTGTTCTTTAAAAATTATAGATCTTCCTTTAAAAAACACAAATGCTTTTAATTTAGCTCCTTCTTTTAAAAATTTATCCGATGTTTTTTCTTAAACTCATAATCATGCTCATCAGTTTGAGGACCAAATCTAATTTCTTTTACTATTACTTTAGTTGATTTAGCTTTTATTACTTTTTCTCTTTTTTTCTGTTCGTATAAGAATTTTTTATAATCCAGTATTTTACAAACAGGCGGTATAGCTTTTGGAGATATCTCAACTAAGATCTAATTCCAACTCATCAGCTAATTCATAGCTTTTTCAAGTGAGTATACACCAATTTCTACGTTTTCTCCAACGAGTCTAATTTCTTTAGCTCTAATAAACCCATTTATTTTATGTGGATTCTCTTTAATTATCCTAGCAGGTCTCTCTGCTTCTTTTTCTTCTAATTGCTATAGCTGTAAGTTTAAATTATTAAAATTCTTTTATCTTTCTGATGATTATTGTTTATAAATTTTATAAAATCATCAATATTCATTTTTCCTAAATCTTTTCCTCCGTGTGCTCTAATAGGAAATAAGTTTTTTCTTAATTTCTTCATCTCCAATAATAATCATGAATGGAATTTTGTTAAGTTCTGATTCACGTATTTTTTTCCCTACTGTTTCACTTCTGTCATCTACAGGGCGCGAATTTCGTCATTTTCTAGTAATTTTAAAACTTTTTCACTGTATTTTTATGTTTTTCTCCTACAGGAATAATATGAACTTGATTTGATGTTAGCCATAAAGGAAAATTACCAGCTGTATGTTCTATTAATATTGCAATAAACCTTTCCATACTTCCAAAAGGAGCTCTATGAATCATAACAGGTCTTTGTGATTTATTATTCTTATCGATATAGCTTAATTCAAATCTTTCAGGAAGATTATAATCTACTTGAATGGTTCCTAGTTGCCATTCTCTTCCAATTGCATCTTTGACCATAAAATCTAATTTTGGACCATAAAACGCAGCTTCTCCATATTCAATTTTATAGTTTAAGCCCTTTTCTTTGGTTGCGTTTACAATAGCGTTTTCAGCTTCTTTCCAATTTTCATCGGATCCAATATATTTGCTTTTATCTTCAGGATCTCTTAGAGAAACTTGAGCTGTAAAGTTTTCGAATCCAAGTGATTTAAACACATAAAGGACTAAGATCAATCACATTTTTAAATTCAGAATTTAATTGATCTTGTGTGCAAAAAATATGTGCATCATCTTGAGTAAAACCTCTAACTCTTGTTAAACCATGAAGTTCACCACTTTGTTCGTAACGATATACAGTTCCAAATTCAGCATATCTCACTGGTAGTTCTTTGTAGCTCCACTGTTTTGCATTATACATTTCGCAATGGTGAGGACAATTCATTGGTTTTAATAAAAATTCTTCTCCATCTGCTGGTGTTGTAATAGGCTGAAAACTGCTTTCTCCATATTTTTGATAATGACCTGAAGTCATGTATAGTTCTTTATTGCCAATATGTGGTGAAATAACTTGTTTGTATCCAGCTTTTTTCTGTGCTTTTTTCAAAAAATTTTCCAGTCTTTCCCTTAATTCAGTTCCTTTGGGTAGCCATAATGGAAGACCCTGTCCTACTTTATTTGAAAATGTGAATAATTCTAGTTCTTTTCCAAGTTTTCTATGGTCTCTTTTTTTTGCTTCTTCTAAAAGTTCTAAATATTCTGTAAGCTCCTTTTGTTTTGGAAAAGAAATCCCGTAAACTCTAGTAAGTTGTTTATTGTTTTGATTAGCTCTCCAATAAGCACCTGCAACACTCATTAATTTTACTGCTTTAATATATCCTGTGTGAGGAATGTGTCCCCCTTTACATAAATCAGTAAAATCATCATGATCACAAAATGTTATCTCTCCATCGTCTAAATTTGTTATTAATTCTACTTTGTATTCATTGCCAATACTGGAGTAGTATTCTAAAGCAGATTTTTTTGAAATTGATCTTAATTTAAATTGATGCTTTTCTCTTGCAATTTCAATCATTCTCATTTCAATCTTATGAAAATCTTTTTCAGACATTGTATGTTTACCAAAATCAACATCATAATAGAATCCGTTTGAAATAGCAGGACCTATAGTTAGTTTAATGTCGTTATAAAATTCTTTTAAAGCTTGTGCAAGTAAATGAGCTGAAGAATGCCAAAATGCTTTTTTTCCTTCGGAATCATTCCAAGTATAAAAAGTTAAATCCCCATCACTTGATAATTTAGTAACTGTTTCAATTATTTCTCCATTGAATTTTGCAGAAATTATACTTCTAGCTAATCCTTCGCTAATTGAAGACGCTACTTGAAAAGGAGTTGAACCAATTTCATACGATCTTGAAGCTCCATCGGGAAATTTAATTTGAATCATTTATAAAAATATTATTGCAAAGATAATATCATTGAATTACTTAACAACTTAACTGTCTTTTTTTTTAAATATTGAATCTACAATATTTTTCAAACCTCTGATACCTTGAACAACAGCAATTACACATACAATTATACTAATTGTAAAAACAATTGAAAACCAAGGATGGTCTTCGTTTTTTAGAGATTGAAACATCAGGGTAGGACCGAGGAACATAAAGAAGAAAGATATTATGATATACTTAAAACCTTTACTAAATAAATTATTTTTCATTATGAATTACTATTAATTGCTTTTCTAACACTTTTATGAACATTTAAGAGCTCTATTGCCTTTTTCTCATCTATATTTAAGGCATTCATAACAATTTTTTTTGCTCTATTAACTAATTTGACATTTGAAAGCTGCATGTCTATCATTTTATTACCTTTTATTTTACCAATCTTAATCATTGATATTGTTGAAATCATATTTAAAACCAGTTTTTGAGCAGTTCCTGCTTTCATTCTTGAACTTCCTGTTATTACTTCAGGGCCAACATTTACTGAAATAGGGAAATCACTTATATTAAATAAAGGACTCCCTGGATTACAAGTGATACAACCTGTCGGTATTTTCCGTTTGAAGCATTCATTTAAAGCACCTATAACGTATGGAGTTGTTCCAGATGCCGCAATTCCAATCACAAAGTCATTTTTATTGATTTTATGATTATTTAAATCTTCCCATCCTTTATTAATATTATCTTCGGCATTTTCGATGCTTTTACGTATGGCTTTATCTCCACCTGCTATAATACCATTGACAAGATTCGAATCCACTCCAAATGTTGGTGGGCATTCTGATGCATCAACTACTCCTAGCCTTCCACTTGTACCTGACCCTATGTAAAAAAGTCTTCCTCCATTATTAATTTGTTCAATTACCTTTAAAATTAATTTATTAATGTTGTTTAATTCTTTTTGAACACTAAAAGCAACAGATTGGTCTTCTTTGTTAATTATTTTTAATAATTCTAATGAAGATTTTAATTCTAAATCATCATAACTTGAATTTGATTCTGTTATTTTTTCAAAACTCATAAATTATTTTTAATCAAAAAACCCATCAGGGGCATCTTCTTTTGATAATCTAAAGTAATCAAATTCAGAAACTCTGTAGTAACCTAAAGGAAATTTCTCAGGATTTGATTGATTTATAATATTTCCTTTTATAATTGAACTCGCCGATGAGAAGGGTCTTCCGTTTTGTGCTCCAGCTTGAGCGGTTAAAATATTAAGATAATTAAACCCCTCTTCTGTTAATCCTGTCATTTCAACATAAACAAACTCATCATTATTAAAATATTCAGTTTTATCAATAAAAAAAGAAAAAGTGAATTGATTTCCATTAGTATAAAGGTCTCTGGACACTAAATAATCGTAGGAATCCCCTTTTCCTTTTGGTCCAAATTTCCAAAGATTAAAATCACCAATTTCTTTTGGATCAGTAAATGTTATTAGTAATTCTACTTCATCTTTATTGAGTGATTTTCTATCTCCAAAAATCACGGATTCAATTCCTGATATTTTTATTAGTTTTTCAGATGAATAATAATTCTGCTCATCGTAAATAACAAAGAACTCATAAACTTCTTCATAATTTATATAATCAATTGTATTTGTATAATATTTTTTTTCCGAGTTGTATTTTAAGTTAATATTTCCATTTTTGGTTTTAATGTAAACCTCAGCTTCTTCAATTTCTGTATTGTTGTCACTAAAATATGGAGCTGTTTTACTCACTATTACTTTTGCAGTGGCAAAATCTTCATTAATATTTTTAAAAATTGAAGCGTCTAAAACTATTCTTTCATCAGAATAATTTGTATTAATATCCACAACTTTTTCACAGCTATAGAAAAATATAATTATTATATAAAAAAAATTTTTTTTCATTTAAAATTTAAAATTATAAGATATACTTGGAACAATTCCAAAAATAGATAATTGAATTGCTTCATTTTTCAAAGTTTTTTGATTTTGTTGAAAAGTTATAGAATTTGCATTGTCTCGGTTGTAAATATTATAAAATCCAAAAACCCATTCACTTTTGAAATCTCTTTTTTTATTTTTATTAGGAATTAGAGTTAGAGAGATATCAAGTCTATGGTAGTTGGGAAGTCTATTTGAATTACGTTCCCCATAATTTGGTATCGTTAAATTCATATATGTGTATTGCCCTACAGGATAATTTGTTGGTTGTCCTGTTTGAAATATAAAATTAGTATTAAAAGTTAATTTTTTATTCAATTTATAATTGGATACAAAACTAAAGTCATGAGTTTTGTCATATGGTGTATTGTACCAATTTCCCATATTGATTCCAGTTTCATTGATGTTACGTCCTGTAGTTTTTTGTTCTGATTTTGAAAGGGTATAAGCAATCCAGTAATTATGTCTGCCTTTATTTTTTTTAAATAAAAATTCCATTCCATATGCTCTTGCTTTTCCCGCTAATAATATTCTTTCTACAGCTGCGTTAGCAACTAAATCAGCACCTGGGATATAATCTAGTCTATTTTTAATTTTTTTATAAAAAACTTCAGTTTCTAATTTATTCCCATTTTTTAATTTAGAGTGATAACCAAAAGCCAATTGATCTAATTGCTGTGGTTTTAAGTAAGGTCCACTCGGAGCCCAAATATCTAGTGGAGCAGGAGCATTGGTGTTAGATATTAGATGAATGTATTGATTTAATCTGTTGTAGCTTACTTTAATAGCTTGATTTTTAAAATTATAAGAAAAATTAAATCTTGGCTCAAAATTATAAAAGGATTTAATGGTTTTTGAATTATCGGGATTTAAGTATTCTCCAATTATTTCAGCCTCTTTATAAATACCAAGATCTTGATCAAAAGTTACAGGGTTGTCGTTTATATATCTGTTCAGGCCATCTTGTTTGAATCTTAAAAATTGATTTAATCTAAAACCGTATCTAAGAGATATTTTTGGCGAGGCTTTATGAACTACATCAAAATAAGCCGCATTTTCTAAAGCAAACTTTCTTTCAAGTATTGTAAAATTAATACCTGACTGGTTAATTGGACTAATTTCACCAGGATTAAATTCATAGTAAATAGAGTTTAATCCATAGTTGAATTGTATTTTATTAGAATAATAATTTTTTAAATCAAACTTGATGTTCAAGTTTTTAATACCTGAATTCCAATCAAAACCTACGAAGTTTAGTGTCAACCCATAGTAGTAATCGCTAAAAATCAAAGAAGTATTAGAAAAGGTTTTTTCATTGATTAAGTGATTCCATCTTAGGTTGAATGTTGAGTTTCCATAGGTATTAGAAAACGTGTCGCTAAGTTTAAATTTGTCTCTACCAAAATATCCAGAGAAATACAAGGTGTTGTTTTTATCTATTTTATAGTTTGATTTGGTATTAATATCATAAAAATAAGCTACGTTTTCAATATCAGTAAATTTCAAGAAAAGGTGGGCGTAAGATCCTCTTGTTGCAATCAGATACGAACCTTTATTCTTTTTTATTGGACCTTCGCCCAGTAATCTACTTGATATTATTCCAATTCCTCCGCTTAACTTATGTTTTTTACTATTCCCGTCTTTTTGATATACATCTAAAACGGAAGAAAGCCTTCCTCCGTAAGATGAAGGTATGCCACCTTTAAAAAGTTTAACTTCTTTTATTGCATCAGAATTAAAAATTGAAAATAAACCAAACAAGTGAGATGAACTGTATATTATGGCTTCATCAAACAAAATTAGATTTTGATCTGCAGCACCACCTCTTACATTGAATCCACCCGTTCCTTCACCTGCATTTGACACACCTGGAAGTAATTGAATAGTTTTTAAAACATCAGATTCACCAAATAGTACAGGAGTTTGTTTAATTGTTTGATTTGATAAGATATTCAAACTCATTACAGGTTTTGTTATATCAATCTCTTCAACATCTTTTATGACAACAACTTCTTCTAAATTTTCGATATTTTGAGATAAGAAAAATGTAGTATTGACGTTTTTTATTAAATCTATTTCAGTTGAGATATTTTTATATCCAATAGAACTTATTTGAATTTCATAATTTTTTTCAGGAAGTGTTATTGAGAAAAATCCATAAGTATTTGTAATTGTTCCGGAGTTAATGCTTGGAATAATTATGTTAGCACCAATTATAGATTCATTACTATTTTCATCTAAGACATATCCGCTTAATGTAAATTTATCTTGTGAATAAATTAAGTTTATCGATAAATAGAGAAGTATAAATAAAAACTTTTTAAGCATTAAAATTTTAATTAAATAGATTTATTTAATTCAATTAGATCAAGAAATATGCCAATAAATTTAGTTTTTATATTTAGAATCTAATCCTTTTTTAATAGAGTCTAAAAATTCTTGGGTGTTTAAATAATGTGTTCTATTTAAATCTTTGCCATGAATTAGTACAGCTAAGTCTTTTGTCATTTGACCATTTTCAACAGTTTGAATACAAACAGTTTCAAGTGTTTTACAAAAATCGATAAGTTCTGAGTTATTATCAAGTTTTCCTCTGTGAGAAAGACCTCTGGTCCATGCAAATATTGAAGCTATGGGGTTAGTAGAAGTTTCATTCCCTTTTTGGTGTTCTCTATAGTGTCTAGTTACTGTTCCGTGTGCAGCTTCTGCTTCCATTGTTTTACCATCAGGAGTAACAAGAGTTGATGTCATTAAGCCTAATGATCCAAATCCTTGGGCTACTGTATCCGATTGAACATCACCATCATAGTTTTTACATGCCCATACAAATCCACCACTCCATTTCATTGCAGCTGCAACCATATCATCAATTAACCTGTGTTCATACGTTATTCCAGCAGCTTCAAATTTATTTTCAAATTCGTTAGTAAAAACTTCTTGAAAAACATCTTTAAAACGTCCGTCATATGCTTTTAAAATAGTGTTTTTTGTAGATAAGTATAATGGCCATTTTTTTGTAAGAGCCTGATTCATACAAGATCGAGCGAATCCATAAATTGAAGAATCAATATTGTACATACTCATTGCTACTCCGTTTTCTTGAAAATTATACACTTCCCAAGTTTTAGGTTTGTCTCCATTTTCAGGTGTGAAGGTCATTGTTAATTTTCCTTTACCATGAGTCACTATATCTGTTGCTTTGTATTGATCACCAAAAGCATGTCTACCAATACAGATTGGTTTAGTCCAACCTTGAACGTATCTAGGCACGTTTTTCATTATTATAGGTTCTCTAAAAACCGTTCCTCCAACAATGTTTCTTATTGTTCCATTAGGAGATCTCCACATTTTTTTCAGAGTGTATTCTACAACTCTTTCTTCATCTGGAGTTATTGTCGCACACTTTATACCAACATTATATTTTTTTATAGCTTCAGCTGAATCGATAGTGACTTGATCATCTGTAAAATCTCTATGTTTTACACTTAAATCAAAATACTTAATATCAATTTCAAGGTAAGGTAGAATTAATTTAGTTTTTATAAAATCCCAAATAATTCTAGTCATTTCATCTCCATCCAACTCAACAACTGGATTTTTTACTATAATTTTTTTCATGAAGTTTAGGGAAATAAATTATCTCTTAATTTCTTTTATTCTCGCTTTTTTACCTCTTAATTCTCTGAAGTAATAAATTCTTGATCTTCTAACTCTTCCTCTTTTGTTAACTTCTATTTTTTGGATGGCAGGTAAATTAATTGGGAATATTCTTTCAATTCCAATTGTACCAGACATTTTTCTTATTGTAAAAGTTTTAGTAAGACCAGTTCCTTTGATTTGAATCACAATACCTTTAAAAAACTGAGTACGGACTTTATCTCCTTCTCTAATTTCATAATAAACTGTTATTGTATCTCCGGATTTGAATGTTGGGATTTCTTTTTTGGTTACAAATTCATCTTGTACGAATTTTATTAAAGATTCCATTTTGATAAGATTTTAAATTTATTTAGTACAACATTCACGATTATCGTCAGTGGTTATAATAAATCGAATGCGAAATTACATTTTTTTTTTATTTTTAGAAAGAATTCAGTTAAAAATATCTGGTCTTAGTTTTTTTGTTCTTTCTAAAGCTTTTTCCTCCCTCCAAAGCTCAATCTTTGCTTTATTTCCAGAGAGAAGAATTTCAGGAACTTCTAAATCGTCAAACGAAGATGGTCTAGTGTACACAGGAGGTGCTAATAAATCGTCCTGAAATGAATCGGTTAATGCAGAAGTTTCATCTCCAAGTACACCTGGAATTAATCTTATTATTGAATCGCATAGTACTGCCGCTGGTAGTTCACCACCTGAGAGAACATAATCACCAATAGAAATTTCCATAGTTATTAAACTGTCTCTAACTCTTTGATCCACACCTTTATAATGCCCACATAAAATAATAAAATTACCCTTCAATGATAATCTGTTAGATATTTTTTGACTTAACATTTCTCCATCAGGTGTCATGTAAATCACTTCATCGTATGTTCTTTCTTTTTTTAATAAATCAATACATTTTTTTATGGGTTCAATCATCATAACCATCCCAGCTCCACCACCAAATTGATAATCATCAACTTGTCTTCTTTTACTTGAAGCATAATTCTTTAGATCATGAAAGTTAATTTCAATTAATTTTTTATCAATTGCTCTTTTTAATATTGAAGCATTAAAAGGACTTTCAATTAGTTCAGGAAGAACACTTATTATATCAATTCTCATCATTATTCAAAAATAAGCCTTTCTTTTTCACCGTTAGGGGTTACAAACATCATTTGATTTATTTTTATTGATGAATTGAAATTTAAAAGATCTTCAGTTTTTTTGATTTGCGTATTATTAATTTCTGTTAATGCATAACCTGGTTTCACACCCATTCTATAAAGAGAACTGTTTCTTAAGTTAGAAACCTTTAAACCATGAGTAATCTCATAAGTCTTTAATTCATCATTAGTCATGTTTTTTAATTGCATTCCTAAAAAATTTACATTGTTATTTTTTTCTAAAGTCACATTCAATTTAATGTTTTTATAATCTCTAATAATTCCTACAGAAATTTTATCACCAGGTCTTTTAGTACTTAAATAACCTGATAAGTCAGAGAATTTTTCAATTTTCATATTATCCAAGCTAATAATTACATCACCTTTTTTTATACCAGCTCTGGCAGCTCCCATTTCTAATTCAATATCATTTACATAAAAACCCTCCGTTAGATCGATATTCAGTTCATTAGCAGATTTTGAGTTTAATCCAAATCCAGTTACACCAAGTAGTCCTTTTTGTACATTTCCAAACTCAATTATATCTTCAAAAATTTTTCTAGCAACATTGCTGGGTACTGCAAATGAATATCCTACAAATCCGCCCGTTCCACTTGTTATAGCTGTATTGATCCCTATTAAATCTCCATTTGTATTAACTAATGCTCCACCACTATTTCCTGAGTTGACAGCAGCATCAGTTTGAATAAATGATTGATTTTTGGAATCAAAATCATTTAAATCTCTTGATTTTGCACTTATTATTCCTGCCGTCACTGTTGAAGTTAAATTAAAAGGATTGCCCACAGCCAGTACCCACTCACCAATTTTGGTTTGATCAGAATCCGCAAACCTTATGTAAGGAAAAGATTCTTCTCCAACAATTTTTAATACAGCAATATCTGAAACTTCGTCGCTACCAAGTAGTTCAGCAGTATATGTCTTATTGTCATTCGTTGTGATTTCTATCGTACTAGCATTTTCAATTACATGATTATTTGTAATTATATATCCATCTTCTGAAATTATAACTCCTGAACCCATTCCAACTCTAGTTTTATCTCCCTGATCATTAAAATAATCCCATAAAGATGAGTTTCCTCTGGAAACACTAGTGTTTTTCACATGAACTACAGAATGTATTGTTTTTTCTGCAGCAGATACAAAATCACTAGATGGTAATATGTTATTGCTTGATGATGGATTAAATGAGATGTTAACACTGTTGTCCTTTTCCTCAATTATATTATTATTTGAATGATCATAGTAAAGGTTGTGAATGGATAATGCTAAAAATCCACCAATTAGTGAAACAAAAAAAGTTAATATTAATTTTCTCATAATTATATTTTTATCAAAATTATATTTTTAAAATTTAGTAAAATATATTTTAACTACTTTTTAACACCTTATACTTTTTTATATATTCGTATTTTAATATTAGATGATAATCAAATTTCAAAAATATCAAGGTACAGGAAATGATTTTATAATTATTGATAACACTGATTTATCTTTTCCATCTGAAAACATTTCTTTAATTAAACAGCTGTGTGATCGTAAATTTGGAATTGGTTGTGATGGTTTGATATTGATAAATCCCTCAGATTCATCAGATTATTTAATGAATTATTATAATTCTGATGGTAATTTAGGTTCTATGTGCGGAAATGGAGCAAGATGCTCTGTTAAATTTGCTCAAAACATTAGTATAATTAAAAATAAAACTGTTTTTACTGCATTTGATGGTTTACATGACGCATTGATTTATGATGATCAAATAACTTTATCGATGAAACCTGTCAATGATATTATAAATTATGGAAATGATTTATTTCTTGATACAGGGTCTCCTCATTATGTTCAGTTAGTTAGTGATATTGAAAACATTGATGTTTTTAGTCAAGGTAGATTAATAAGAAATAACTCAATTTTTAAAAATAATGGAGTTAATGTAAATTTTGTTCAGGTTATTTCTAAATCTGAATTTTCTGTAAGAACTTATGAAAGGGGAGTGGAAAATGAAACACTTTCTTGTGGAACAGGAGTTACAGCTGTAGCATTAGCAATGTTTGAATTAAATAAAACTTCTTTAAATAAATTAAAAATAGCAACAAGGGGAGGGGATTTATCAGTAGAATTTAATAAATGCTCAAAAGGTTATGATAATATAAAACTTACAGGAAACGTAAAAATGGTTTATAGTGGTGAAATTCAAATTTAAATGATGGAAAATAAATCATTATATAAATTTATAATTTGGTTAGGAATTACATGTTTTTTGTATGTAGCTGTAATGTTTACTTACAACTATTATAATACTTATTATGCTGAAAACACAAGTTTTAATGAAGAGAAAATTTATTTACATATTTCAACGGGATCGGGCTTAGATAATTTAAAAAAACAAATCTCTCCTTTTTTAAACGATTCATCTACTTTTTTTGATGCAGCCTACAAAACTAAATATGTATTAAATATAAAAGCTGGTAAATATGAAATAAAGAAAGGTTTTTCAAATAAAGAAATTATAAATTCTTTGAAATTCAATAATATTCCAGTTAATGTAACATTTAACAATATTGAAAGGTTAGAAAACTTAGCTTCAAAAGTTTCTAATTATATAGAAGCTGATAGTTTGAGTTTAATTAATTCATTTAACAAAGAATTATTTTTAAAAACAAATAATTTGAACCCTGAATCTGTTTTTGCAATTTTCTTGCCTAATACTTATGAATTTTATTGGAACACAAGTGCAGATCAGTTTCGAGATAAAATGCTTAATCAATATAATTTGTTTTGGAACAGTTCTAGAAAAAAGAAAGCCGATTCACTAAACCTATCTCCTATACAAGTCTCGGTTTTAGCCTCAATAGTTCAAAGAGAAACACCAAAAGTAGATGAAAGACCTACTATTTCGGGTGTTTATTTCAATAGATTAAAAAAAAGAATGAAACTACAAGCTGATCCAACTGTTGTTTATACTATAAAGAAAGCGAAGGGTTTTGATAAAAAAATTAGAAGAGTTTTGTACAAAGATCTTAAAATAAAATCTCCATATAATACATATTTGAATAGAGGCTTACCCCCAGGTCCAATTTATATGTCGGATTTCTCTTCAATTGAATCTGTTTTGAACATGGAAAATAATGACTATTTATTTTTTGTAGCAGATGTTAAGAGGCCTGGATATCATATTTTTGCTAAAACTTACAGGCAGCATAATAAAAATAAACGTCAGTATACAAGTTGGCTTAGAAAAAACAACATAAGAAGATAAACACCTGATTAACAGATAATTAAATTTTTATGTATGTTTGCCGAATATTTAAAAATTGATTTTATCTTATTATAAAAACAATGCATAGTATTTTTAAAAACAATTTAGTGCTTTCAATTTTTTTCGTTTTCAGCACTTCATTTATCTCAACTAACACTACCAAAACATTTGACAGCTCGTACATTGATATCGAATATATGGTTTCAAATGAAACAACTATTGAAATCCCTAATTATGTTTTTCTAATCAACGATTTCAATGGTTTTAAAGAGTTACTTGCTTTCAAAGAGTCTACTGGAAGTTATAGCCGTCTTAATAAATTTGGTTTCATGGGTAAATATCAATTTAATTTGAATACTCTTAAAATGTATAAGATTAAAAATTCTAATAATTTTATAAATAATCCAGAGCTTCAAGAAAGAGTTTTTTTGATAAATGTTCAGAGAAATAAGTGGATATTACGAAAAGACATTAAATGGTTTGTAGGAACAATAATTAACGGAACTGAAATTACTGAATCTGGTATATTAGCTGCTGCTCATTTATCCGGACCCGGAAATGTAAAAAAATATCTAAGATCCAATGGGAAAGATGATAAAAATGATGCTTTTGGAACTTCAATCTCTAAATACATTAAATATTTTAAAAATTTCGACCTTTCGATGGTAGAGGCTGTGAGAAAGCCAAAAGTTTAATCACTCTGAATTAAAAAAATTGCTGGTCTTTTATTGATATTAATTTTAGTTGATTTCCAATCATCAACTCTTTTAGTTTTAATATATTCAGTTTTCAAAGTTAAATCACAAGCTATGCACAACTTTGTGTCTGGTTTTAAAATATTCATTAGAGTTGAGAGAAACTTGTTATTTCTATATGGTGTTTCCATAAAAATTTGAGTTGTAACTAACGATGTTTTTTCTAAAACTTTTATTTTCTTTTTTCTTTCATTATTTTTAATAGGAAGGTAACCATTGAACTTGAAATCTTGTCCGTTCATTCCAGAACCCATTAAAGCTAGCAATATAGAAGAGGGACCTACAAGAGGAATAACTGTAATTTCGTTTTGATGTGCTATTTTTACAATTTCAGAACCTGGGTCTGCTATACCAGGACATCCTGCATCAGATATTAAGGCAATATCATTTCCGTTTAAACACGGATTTAAAAAACTATTTATTTCACTTTCAACAGTGTGCTTATTTAAAATGAAAATATTTAATTCTGATTGTTTTTTATCCGGATAGATATCTTTTATAAAGGCTCTACCTGGTTTTTCATTTTCAAAAATGAAATGTTTGATATTTTTGATTAAAGTTCTATGAAATTCAGGAAACTCGTTTTGTTCAGACTTACCAAGCTTATTAGGAACAAGGTAAAGTTTTCCAAAGCTCATTATTTCCTATTGTTATACCGTAAATTTTTTAGACAAATCTTCTACGTATTTTCTGAACTGTTTGTCTGTAAAAGATAAATTGTCGACTGTTTTACATGCATGAAGGACAGTGGCATGATCTCTACGACCTATTTGAGACCCTATGCTTGCAAGTGATGCTTTTGTGAATTTTTTTGCAAAGAACATTGCTAATTGCCTTGCTTGAACTATATGTCTTTTTCTTGTTTTTGATTGTAGAGTTGAAACATCCATTTGAAAATATTCAGAAACTATTTTTTGAATATAATCTATAGAAACTTCTCTTTTGGTGTTTTTAACAAATTTTTCTACTACACTTTTTGCTAATTCAATAGTAATTTCTTTCTTGTTAAATGATGATTGTGCTATTAAAGAAATCACAGCACCTTCAAGTTCTCTTACGTTAACTTTTATGTTTTTAGCAACATAGTCAATTACCTCGTCAGAGATTTCTACTCCATCTCTGTAAAGCTTATTTTTTAAGATAGAAACTCTAGTTTCATAGTCAGGTCTTTGAAGTTCAGCAGACAATCCCCATTTGAACCTAGATAGGAGCCTTTGTTCAATATCTTGCATATCAACTGGAGCTTTATCAGAGGTTAAAATAACTTGTTTGCCATTTTGATGCAAATGATTGAAGATGTGAAAAAATACATCCTGGGTTCCTGTTTTTCCAGAGAAAAACTGAACATCATCGATAATTAAAACGTCTATTATTTGATAGAAATGTATAAAGTCGTTTCTATTATTCTTTTTAACTGAGTCAATGTATTGTTGTGTAAACTTTTCAGCAGAAATGTATAGCACTGTTTTTTCTGGAAATTTTTCTTTTACATTAACACCAATAGCGTGTGCTAAATGTGTTTTTCCTAAACCAACTCCACCAAAAATTAAGAGAGGATTGAAAGATGTGCCTCCAGGCTTATTAGAAACTGCTAAACCAGCAGATCTTGCAAGTCTATTAGCATCACCCTCAAGGAAATTTTCAAAAGTATAATTAGGATTTAATTGTGATTCAATTTTAAGATTTTTAATTCCTGGAATTACAAATGGATTTCTTAGCTCAGTTTGAAGATTACTTATTGAAAGGTCAACTTTTTGAGATGGCAAATGAGTTTTATATTGACTAGGAATTTTTTCTGTAAATGGACTTAGATTGCCAAAAGTGTTTTCCATTTTGATAACATAAATCAATCTGGCATTTTCTCCAAGTTCTTTGTTTAATGCTAATTTTAATAATTTCACATAATGTTCCTCAAGCCATTCATAAAAGAATTTACTTGGAACTTGAACACTTAGCACGTTGTTTTCGAACTTTATTGGCTTGATTGGTTCAAACCATGTTTTATAAGCTTGAATCTGTATATTATCTTTTATAAATTTCAGACAGTTTGTCCAAACAGATTCAGCTGTAATCATTTTTATTTTTGGTTTTTGATGTTGTAAAGTCAATAAAGCTTGGTTAAACTTTATTGATAATTAACTAGTAACAAATATGTGCAAATTTTTATTAAAAAAAAATCATTTTGCTATTGAATATTAAATATTTTTTGTTCATATTATAAGATGTCTAAATTAACTTTTTAATTTATATTTTTTGGAAGATAAAACTGAGATTTGTGTTAGATATAGTGAAACTGATCAAATGTCCTTTGTATACCATGGAAATTATGTTAAATACTTTGAGATCGGAAGAATTGCTTGGTTAAAAAAAATAGGAATTTCTTACAAACAAATGGAAGATGATGGTATTATGCTTCCGGTTGTTGATGTGAAAATTAATTTTAGAAAGTCTGCATCATTTGATGACAAATTAATTTTAACAACAAAATTAATACGATTACCCTCTTACATGATTGAATTTGAATATGAAATTATTAGAAATGATGATTTGATTACAAGAGGATATACAAAATTAATTTTTTTAAATTCTAAAACGAAAAAGCCTATCAGATGTCCTAATTTTCTTTTGAATAAAATTATTTTGGATAAAGAACTCTAAGTTCATCTTTTCCAATTTTATATTTTGATTTTTCTACTCCGTTTATCTTTGGACTAAGCACTCCATCATTTAGTTTTAACTCGTTCTTAAATATTCTTGCCTCGTCCCAAATATTATTTTTAATAAATATTTCTAAAGTTTTTTTACCGCCCTCAATTATTATTGATTGAACTTTGTTTTTATATAGAATTTCGCATAGATATTTTCCAATATTATTTTTACTGGAAAAATTACTAATTACAATTGTCATAGATTCATTATCAAAAACATTAAAATTTTTATTTAATGTTTTTTTATCATCTAATATTATTCTTAAAGGATTATTTCCGTTTATGTGCCTAACAGTCAAAGATGGATCATCTTTAATAACAGTATTATGTCCAATTAATATTGCATGCTCCTCTGACCTCCATTTGTGAACTAGTTGTCTGCTTTCAACACAACTTATCCAAAAAGGTTTATTCTCATTTTTGTTTAGAGGGGCAATAAATTTATCCATAGTTTCTGCCCATTTTAATATTATATATGGTCTTTTATATTTGTTAAAATGAAGGAAATTTCTATGAAGATCATTACACTTCTTTTCTAAGATACCAATTGTTACTTTGATCCCTTTATTTTTAAGAAAGAAAATTCCATCTCCATTTACTTTTGAACTTATATCTTTAATACCAATAATTACATTACTTATTTGATGTTTATATATTAACTCAGTACAAGGGGGTGTTTTTCCATAATGAGAGCAAGGTTCTAAAGTTACATAAAGTGTTGCTCCCTTTAAATCATTTTTATTTTTAACATTATTAATTGCATTGACTTCAGCGTGATTTCCTCCATAATTGGACGTAGTCCCCTCTGAAATAATTATATTGTCTTTTACAATTATACATCCTACAGACGGATTAGGATAATATTTTGATTCATTATTTCTTGCAAGATAGATACATCTTGACATGTACTTTTCATGTTTTTCAAGTGTCTTCATAAATAAATTACAGATTTTTGCTAAAGTATATATGACGTATATTCACAACACAAAAATACTTTTAAAATATGAAATTGAAAGATGAATTTTTTATTAGGAAAATTAAGGAGAAAGATAACCAAGAATTACACCACGTTTTATCTAGTGTTATGCGAGAATTTGATGTTCCAGAGACAGGAACTGCATTGGCAGATCCAGAGTTAAAAAAGATGTTTCAAGCCTACGATAATCATAAAAGTTCATATTTTGTAATATTAAAAAACAATTCTTTAGTAGGGGGAGCAGGAATTTCAAAACTTAAGAATTCCAATGATAATACTTGTGAACTTCAGAAAATGTATTTTTCAATTGAGGCACGAGGGAAAGGTTTAGGAAGTTTAATGATTGATTTGTGTTTAAAAAGTGCAATTGAAGAGGGATTTGAAAAGTGTTATATTGAAACAATGCATAATATGAACAAGGCCCAAAAATTATATTTAAAAAAAGGGTTTAGATATTTAGATAGCCCTTTAGGAAACACAGGTCATTGTTCATGTCCTGTATGGATGATAAAAGATTTGTAATGACATTGTTAGACTTTAATAATTTATTTAAAAGTAAATTAAGTTCAAAAATTGAAAATAATGAACTTGATGAGTTTTTTTTCTGGTTAATTGAGCATTACTGCAATTTTAGTAGAATGAATTATATTTTGAATTCAAATTTTAACATTTCTAAAATTCAAGAGCGAAAACTTATAGATTCAATTGATTTGTTAATAAATGATATGCCAATTCAATACGTAATTGGAGAAACTAACTTTATGGATTTAGTTTTCAAATTGAATAATAATGTACTAATTCCAAGACCTGAAACAGAGGAGTTGGTTAATTGGATTATTAATGATACACATGCAAATAAAAATATATTAGATATTGGTACTGGAAGTGGATGTATTGCTATTAGTTTGTCGAAAAACTTAAATAATTGTAATGTATCAGGCTGGGATATTAATGAAGATATTATAAAAATTGCTAATCAAAATGCAATTTTAAACAATGTCGAAGTATTGTTCGAAATTTCTGATATAACCAAACCCAAATTTTTAAATGAGAAGTTTGATGTGTTGGTTTCAAATCCACCATATATAATTAATAACGAAAAAAAATTAATATCTAATAATGTAAAATTATTTGAACCACACAGTGCTCTTTTTGTTGAAGATGATGAACCTTTATATTTTTATAAAAAGATATTGGAATTTGCAATTTTTAATTTAAAATCAAATGGTTTTTTATATCTTGAAATAAATGAAAATTTTTCTAAAGAAGTTTTAAAACTTTTAAAAGATAACGGATTTTACGATATTCAACTTAAAAAGGATTTTAGACTAAAAAACAGAATGATTAAGGGAATTAAGAAATGAGTTTAAATCAAAAAATATTAGAAAATTTAAGAGATGAAATACACATGCATACTCACCTTTATTATGTAAAAGATGCACCAATAATAAGTGATTATGAATTTGATTTAATGTTAAAAAAATTAACTGATCTTGAATCAAAATTTCCGCAATTTTTTGATATTAATTCCCCTTCTCAAAGAGTAGGTGGAAAGGTTTCTAAAAACTTTAATAATATCAAGCATGATTATCCGATGTATTCTTTAGATAATTCTTACTCTAAAAAAGATTTAGATAGTTTTTATTCTAGAATATTAAAGAAAATCCCTGATAATGATTTAAATTTTTTGTGTGAACTTAAGTTTGACGGCGTTTCAATAAATCTAAGTTATGAAAATGGTGTTTTAGTTAGAGCGGTAACAAGGGGAGATGGTGTTCAAGGTGATGATGTGACTGAGAATGTCAAAACTATTAAAACAGTTCCGTTAAAACTAAATGGGGATTATCCATCAAAATTTCAAATTAGAGGAGAAATATTTATTGAACTTAATGACTTTAATAAAATGAATATTGATAGAACTAATAATGGTTTAGAGCCTTATATGAATCCTAGAAATACTGCTTCAGGAAGTTTAAAGTTGCAAGACAGTGCTGAAGTAGCTAGAAGACCATTGAAATGTTTTTTATATCAAGTAGTTTCGGAATACGATGAATCTAAAACTCAATATGAAAATTTAGTTTCAGCCTCAAAATGGGGTTTTAATGTTTCTGATTCATATAAGCTTTGTAATACTATTGATGAGGTTTTTGATTTTATTAATGATTGGGATCAAAAAAGAAATGATTTAGATTTCGAAATTGATGGAATAGTTATTAAAGTTAATCAAATCGATTATCAAAAAACATTAGGATTCACTTCAAAGTATCCAAGATGGTCAATAGCATATAAATTTAAAACACTTCAAGTATCAACTCTGTTATTATCTGTAAGTTATCAAGTTGGAAGAACAGGTGCTATAACACCTGTTGCAAATTTAAATCCAGTTTTGTTAGGGGGGACAATAGTAAAGAGAGCTTCTCTTCATAATGAGGATCAAATAAACAAACTTGATTTACATTTAAATGATCATGTTTTAATTGAAAAAGGAGGAGAGATTATTCCGAAAATTGTCGATGTTCAACTTGATGAAAGAAATCTTGATTCAAATCGAATTTTCTTTATAAACAAATGTCCTTCTTGTCAAGCTGATTTATCTAAAAACGAATCAGAAGCACATCATTATTGTTTAAATTTTAATTCATGTCCTCCTCAAATTACTGGAAGAATACAACATTTTATATCAAGAAAAGCAATGGATATTAACGGAATAGGTAATGAGACTATTCAATTAATGTTTCAAAACAAATTAATAACAAATTATGCTGATTTATATACATTAAAAAAAGAGGATTTACTAAGTTTAGAAAGAATGGCTGAAAAATCAGTAGAGAATATTTTTAAAGGTTTAAATGAATCTAAAAAAGTGCCTTTTGAAAGAGTTTTATTTGCATTAGGTATTAGACATGTTGGTCAGACTGTATCTAAAAATCTTGCAAAAAAATTTGAATCCATTGATAATTTAATTTCTCAAACTTATGACGAATTACTTTTGGTTGATGAAATCGGAGAAAGAATTTCAAAAAGTGTAGTTGATTTTTTTAAGAATGAAAAAAATATTATTAATATTGAAAAACTTAAAACAGTCGGATTGCAGTTCCATTCCGAAATTAAAACCAATGTCACTAATGTTTTCAATGATAAAACTTTTGTAGTTTCAGGAATTTTTGAAGGTTATTCAAGAGATCAGTTGAAAAATTTAATTGAAATAAACGGGGGAAAAAATCTTAGTTCTGTTAGTTCCAAAACAAATTATTTATTAGCTGGTGATAAAATGGGCCCAAGTAAATTAAAAAAAGCTGAAGATTTAGGGGTTGACATAATTTCGGAACAGGATTTCAATAAACTTCTAATGTTTAAACCTTGATGTTTTCTGATTTTTGAATTCCTGGATCATTTGAAAAATAGAAATCAATTTTTCCTAGATTTATTCCAAAACATCCAACTTGGTTGATTAAAACATTTTTATTATCCAAATTTTTAATTTCTATTGGTTTTTCTAAAAACGTATGTGTATGTCCTCCAATGATTAAATCGATATTTCTAGTTTTTTTAGCTAATATTAAATCACACATTAAATTTTTATCTTTTGAATATGAAAAACCTAAATGTGAAAGGCATATAATTAAATCACAATTTTGATTAAATTTTAATTCATTAGTAATGTCTTTTGAAATTTCAACAGGATCTAAATACTTTATTCCATTATATAAGTTCTTTTCAACTAATCCATCTAATTCTATACCAAGTCCAAAAACTCCAATTTTTATACCATCAACATTAAAAACTTGATATTTTTTAATTTTATTTTCAAGTGGAGTATTCTTAAAAGTATAATTTGAATTTATAAATGAAAAATCAGCATGTTTTAATGATTTAGATAGCTTTTCAATTCCATTGTCAAATTCATGATTTCCCAAGGTAGATGCATTATAGCCCATTTTACTCATTAATTTCAATTCAACTTCACCTTCAAAGAAATTAAAATAAGGAGTGCCTTGAAAAACATCTCCTGCATCAAGTATTAAAGTATTAGGATTATCATTTTTAATTGAATTTATGAGATTTGACCTAGCTATTACGCCTCCACTATTAGGATTTATTGGGTCATTATTTGGAAATGGATCGATGTGACTATGAACATCATTAGTATGTAAAATTGTAATTTTTTTTATATCCTTATTATAATTATTATTTAAGGGTATTAGAGGAAGAGTTAATCCAAAAATTGTGGAGGATTTTACATGTTTTAAAAAGTGTCTTCTCCTCATTTTGATCTGAAAATTCTGTTATCTAATTTGCTTTCAACTAATTTCTTATTTGTCATTGATTTGATTAATAACTCTCTAAGATTTAAATTAAGATTATACAATTCTAAGGGATCTTTGAAAAAATTCATTTTATCTCCACCTTCTTGTAAGAAGTTTGATGTTAATACAAAATAATCTTTTTCACTATCAAATTCTTTTTTATTAATAAGGATGTTTTTAACTTTTTTATTAAAAAATTCTATTTCTATTTTAGAACTGGGGTGTGCAAGGTTTTCATTATTGAAATAATTGATTAAATCAACAACCTTTTCACCTTTAATTTTAACTACAATAGCTAAATTCTTCCATGGCATTATAGTAAATAAATCATGTTGAGTTATATCTCCTTTATTTAATGTTCCCCTAACTCCTCCATAATTAAATAATGCAAAATCTATATTTTTTGATGTAATTTCTTTGAATTTAGGATTGCATTCTTCATAAAGAATATCAGCAATTAAATTACCAAGTGTAGATTCTAATTTACCATCACGAATACTATATGATTCCTTGCTAGATCCAATAACTTTTTCTAATTTTTTAATTTTATTTCTAAAAGGTTTTATGATAAATTCAATTTCTAAATCTATAATTGAATCTTTAATTTTTATATTCTCTTCAAAAGAAATATTAGAAATATTATAACTTGTATTTGTACAAGAAAAGCTTAATAAAGTTATAATTAAAACAATTAGTTTCAATTTCATTTTTTTATTATAAAAAATAGTAATCAATTCTTAAATATGTAATTTAGCACTACTTTAAAGATATGATATTTAAATCACTACATGAAAATCTTGTTAAAAAAAAGATAAATAAGTCACTAGAACTTTTAAATAATCAGATTAGAATAAAACCAAATCCAATCAAAACAATAGGATGTATAATTGA
Source organism: uncultured Flavobacteriaceae bacterium (assembly GCA_937773465.1). The sequence continues at coordinate 75,092 of CALJVK010000019.1, forward strand.
TCCTATGTTTCCTGTTGAGGTTAATAACTTTATTAAGTTAGTTTATAAAATAGGTTTGAAAGAAAAAGATCTAAAATTGATTACTTTCCAAGAAAATGATAATGGATTTAATATTTTTTCAAATATGAATATTACTCCTAAATCAATTTCATATACTGGAAATTTAACAGGAAAAGATTCTTTAGAATTTATTTCCTATGATTATGATTTATTAATTAATTTTTTTAAATCTAGTGATGTTTTAACTTTATTGTCTTCAAAAGTTAATGCTAAGTTTAGAGTAGGTTTTAACTCTGTTGATTCCAGATTGAATGATTTAATTTTTTCAGATAAAATGAAAAAATTTAAAGAATTTGATTCTGAATTAATTAAATATTTAAAACTAATTAGATAATGAGTTTAATAAAAAAACTTAAAGGTACGGGTGTCGCTGTTGTAACGCCTTTTAAAAATGATCTTTCCATAGATTTTGATGCTATTAATAATATCGTTGATTTTTTGATAAACAATGGAATAAAATATATTGTTGTTCAGGGAACAACAGGTGAAAGTTCTACAATGTCTGATGATGAAAAAATGATTTCTCGTCAAGCCTTTGTAAAGGCCAATAATAATCGTATTCCATTAGTTTTAGGATTTGGTTCAAATGACACAAATTATCTATTAAAAAATTTAAAAAAAACTGATTTCACAGGTTATTCTGCTATTCTTTCTGTCACGCCCTATTATAATAAACCGACTATGAATGGTTTATTTAATCATTTTTCTTTATTAGCTAAATCGTCTATATTACCGATAATCTTATATAATGTTCCATCAAGAACAGGTTGTAATATGCTTCCTGATATAACAATTAAGTTAGCTAATGAGTTTAAAAACATAATAGGCATCAAAGAAGCATCTGGTGATTTAGATCAAGTAAAAGAATTAATTACAAATAGTCCAGATGATTTTTTAGTTATTTCTGGTGATGATGATACTGCTTATCAGAGTGTTTTAATGGGTGGTGATGGAGTAATTTCCGTTGTAGCTGGTTGTATTCCTAAAGAGTTTTCTCAAATAATTAGTATGTCTTTTGAAAAAAATGTATCTGAATGTAAATCAAAATTCAAAATCATAAAGCCATTATTAGATTTTTTATTTGAAGAAGGTAATCCATCTGGTATTAAAGCTGCTTTATCATTTTTAAATTTATGTCAAAATAATTTGAGACTACCATTGATTCCAGTGTCAAATCAATTAAAAACTAATATTCAAAATTCAATTTCCAAAATAAAAAAAGATTATTAAATCGTTTAGAAAAAAATACTAAATTTACCACATGTATTTAAAGAATAAATTACCAATTATTTTCAGTTTAATATTCCTGACTTCGTGCAATGAGTTTCAAAGAATTTTAAAAAGTGAAGACATTAAATTAAAGTATGAAGTTGCCGAAAAATATTATGAGAATCAAGAATTTAGAAGAGCTTCTAGACTATTTGAGCAAATACAATCGCAATATAGGGGAAAGCCTCAAGCTGAAAGAGTTACTTTTTTTTATGCAAATTCACTATTAAATACAAAAAAGTATATTGATGCTGGTTATCAATTTGAAAGTTTTATAAAAGCATATCCGTTGAGTCAAAAAGTAGATGAGGCAGCTTATTTAGGCGCTTATTCATATTATAAAACTTCTCCTGTTTTTAGCTTAGATCAAAAAGAAACACTTACTGCAATTGAAAAGCTTCAAGAATTTATAAATACTTATCCGAACTCTGAAAAAATGTCTGATGCAAATGATTTAGTTCAAGAGTTAAGAATAAAACTAGAATATAAAGCTTTTGAAATTGCCAAACAATTTAATACAATTAGAGATTATAAGTCTGCAATAATTGTTTTAGATGATTTTATTTCAGATTACCCAGGAACTCCTTACAGAGAAGATGCATTGTTTTATTTACTAGATTCTTCTTACGAATTAGCTGTAAATAGTATTGAATCAAAAAAAATTGAAAGATTAGAACAGGCTAAAAAAATTCATAAGGAATTAATGGTTACTTATCCGGAAACAAAATATATAGAAAAATCAAATAAAATGATTGAGACTATAGACGAAGAAATTACTACATTTGCAAAAAACAGTACAGTACAGTAAAAAAAAAAAACATGGATTTTAAAAAAACTGATGCACCACTAGAAACTATCACTTACGACAGAAACGTTATTGATGCTAAAACAGATAATATATACGAAGCTATCTCAATTATCTCTAAAAGAACCATTCAAATAAATGAATCTATTAAAAAAGAATTATTGGATAAATTAGAAGAGTTTGCTAGTCCAACTGAAAGTTTGGATGAGATTTTTGAAAACAAAGAGCAAATTGAGGTTTCTAAATTCTACGAGAAACTTCCTAAAGCTCACGCTATGGCTGTTGAAAATTGGTTAAAGGAAAAAATATATTATAGAAATACTGAAATTAAAGAATAGAAATGTCTATTCTAAGTGGTAAAAATATCTTGCTTGGAGTTACTGGAGGGATTGCTGCTTATAAATCAACTTATTTAGTCAGACTTTTTAAAAAACTAGGAGCTAATGTTCAGGTTTTGATGACACCTAGTTCTAAAGATTTTGTTACTCCACTTACTCTTTCTACTTTATCAAATAAACCAGTTCTTTCAGAATTTTTTGACAAAAATGACGAAAATAAACTTTGGAATAATCATGTTGAATTAGCTTTATGGGCAGATATTTTTTTAATTGCTCCAGCTACATCAAATACTTTGTCTAAAATGGCTTCAGCTAGAGCTGATAATTTACTTCTAGCTGTATATTTGTCTTCAAAATGTGCAGTGTATTTTGCTCCAGCTATGGACTTGGATATGCATAAAAATTTGGCTAATCAAGAAAATATTAAAAAGTTAATTAGTCATGGAAAAATTCATATTCCTGTAGGTTCAGGTTTTTTAGCAAGTGGTCTAGAGGGAGAAGGCAGGATGAAAGAACCTGAAGAAATTGTAGATTTTATAATAAATAATATTAAAGAAGAATTAAAGTTAAATAATAAAAAAATATTAATTACGGCAGGTCCAACTTATG
>CALJVK010000020.1 GCA_937773465.1 uncultured Flavobacteriaceae bacterium
ATAAAATGGGTGCTGGAAATACAGCTGACGCATTCCACGCTTTATCAGAGGGTTATGGTTTTGTTATGAGTTTGCAATTTACTAACGATGGAAATGAATCACCATACTTTTCTAAATCTGAAGTTGATGCTATGCTTGCTAAAATGGATGATTTCTGGACTGTTCAAGATTCAGATTTAACATCAATGGTTAGCGACATTAAATCTAAATTCGGAATTTAAAATCTTATGTTTAAAATAAATAATAAATTAAAAAAAACAGTGGGCTTATCGCCTACTGTTTTTTATTTTCGCATTATGAAATATTTAAAAAGTATTTTTTGTTTTTCCCTAATAGTTCTTACTATTCTCGCATGCTCTAAAGATTCAGAAGATGAAATTGATCAAGTTCCTCAATTTGATAGGTCATCTATACTAAAAAACTATACTGACAATATCATTATACCTAGATATAATGACTTCGAATCTGAGTTGGATAAACTAAAGATTGCTGTGGATGATTTCACTCAATCTCCCAATACATCTAATTTTGATCAACTTCATGACAAGTGGTTAAGCGCTTACAAAAAATGGCAACATATTGAAATGTTTAACATTGGAAAAGCTGAAGAAATAAATTATTTAAATACAATTAATACTTATCCAGTTGATGAATTGAGAATTAATGAAAATATTAATTCACAAAAAAAAGAGTTAATCAATTCAAACGATTGGTCTTGTCAAGGATTAAGTGGAGTTGATTATATGTTACACGGAATTGGTGTTTCAAAGGATGAAATTATACAAAAATATAAAGATGATTCAAATTATGGAGATTATCTGGAAAACTTAATAACTATCATGGCATCTAATACAGCCGATGTCATTCAAGATTGGTCAACTTACAGAAATACATTTGTACAATCCTCTGGAAATTCAAATACAAGTTCTTTAAACATGTTGACTAATGACTTCATTTACTATTTTGAAAAAGGCTTAAGAACTAACAAAGTTGCTATCCCTGTTGGGTATTTTTCTGGTGGTAATATATTACCAGAAAAAATAGAAGCTTATTATTCTTCTAAAAACTCATTTAACCAAGTTTCTAAAGATTTAGCTAAAGAAGCTTTAATAGCTTCTGAAAATCTATTTATTGGGAAATCCTCAAATGGTTCAACTGGAGCAAGTTTAAAGACGTATTTAGATTACCTTCACTCTAACGATGTGTCTAAAGAGAATTTAAGCCCGATAATAATTAATAATTTTCAAAAAGCAAATGATGAGCTTGATCAATTAAACGAAAATTTTATTGATCAAATAAATACTGATAAATCTAAAATGTTAAATACATTTGATAAATTACAAGCCATTGTAGTGAATTTGAAAACTGATATGCTTTCACTCCTTAGTATTCAAGTTGACTATATAGATGCCGATGGAGATTAAATAATCTTTAATTTAAATTTTGGGAATCATTTCTTCTTATTTGTCTAAAAAACATGAATCGACAAGTCTAGCTTTTTTTAGGTTAGGCTTTGGTTTATTAATGACCTACAGTATAATAAGATTTTGGCTAAAGGGATGGATTCAAACAATGTATATTGATCCTTCTTTCCACTTCACATTTTATGGATTTGAATGGGTCACACCATTAGGCGATTATACTTATTTATTGTTTTTTATATGTGGATTATCGGCTTTTTTTGTAGCAATTGGATATAAATATTACATGTCTATTATTATATTTTTTTTATCCTTCACTTACATTGAGCTAATGGATAAAACCACATACTTAAATCACTATTACTTTGTTAGTATTTTAAGTTTCTTGATGATTTTTCTCCCTTCTAATTCATCTTACTCTGTTGATTCCTATTTACAAAAAAAATCTTTTAAATACACCCCAAAATGGTGTGTTGATTCCATTAAACTCTTACTATTTATAGTGTATTTTTATTCTGGTTTAGCTAAAATAAACAAGGACTGGCTTTTTGAAGCTCAACCATTAAAAATTTGGTTAACCACAGGGAGTTATGATTTTCCACTTATTGGTTCAAACTTAATGCAACAAGAATGGTTTCATTATTTTATGAGTTGGGGAGGTATGTTTTACGACCTATTAATACCATTTTTGTTAATCTATACTAGAACTAGGGTTTTTGGTTTTTTATTAGTCATTTTCTTTCACTTATTTACTGTTTTATTATTCCCAATAGGAATGTTTCCTTATATAATGATAATGTCTTCCCTTATTTTCTTTAGTTCAAAAACTCATAAGAAAATATTAGATTTTATTTTAAAGCCTTTTATCGATAAAATAAAAAGTATTCGAGAAATGAAAATTATAAACATTCAAAAAGAACGTATTAGTTTGATTGTTGTTTCTGTATTTTTTATAATTCAGTTTTTATTTCCATTCAGATACAGTTTATATCCAGGTGAATTATTTTGGAATGAACAAGGCTATCGATTTTCTTGGCGTGTAATGTTAATGGAGAAAAAAGGTTATACCACATTTAAAGTTGTGAATAAAGAAAATGATAATTCATTTTACATTATGAATAATAGTTTTTTAACAGAACTTCAAGAAAGACAAATGAGTTTTCAGCCTGACTTCATAATCGAGTACGCACATTTTCTTGGTAACTATTACAAAAATCTAGGATTAAATGATATTGAAATTTATGCTGATAGCTATGTTGCACTAAATGGAAGAATTAGTAAAAGATTTATCGATCCTGAAATTGATTTATTAAAACAAAAAAGAGGATTTAAAAATAAAGATTGGATTATACCATTAGATGAAAAGATTAATAATTTATAGCATAATATCATTGATATTTATTAGCAATACTCTAGGGCAATCTAGGGTTTCTGGCTATGTATATGATGAATTCACCAATGATGCTATTGAAAACGTTGCCATTTTTGATAATTATAGTAATAAAATATTTTATTCAGATAAAAAGGGTTACTTCAATTTTATAAAAGGCAAAAGTACTATTGAGCTTACGTTTTATCTGGAGGGCTATTTAGTTTTAAATAAAATTATAGAACTTGATCTTGATTCGACAAATTTAATTGTAAAACTATCCTCAAAAGTTGAAGAATTAAACGAAGTTATTGTAAGAGCTAATAGAAAAAAAATCTTTCAAATTAAAAGAATGAAAGATTTTGAAGGCACTTCGGTTTATGCTGGAAAGAAAAATGAAGTAATCTTGCTAGAACTTTCCATGGCCAATTTAGCATCCAATAATGCTCGTCAAATCTACAATCAAATACCAGGGCTTAATATATATCAAAATGATGATGCAGGCCTACAGCTAAATATTGGAGGAAGAGGTTTAAACCCAAATAGAACCTCCAATTTTAACACAAGACAGAATGGATATGATATAAGTGCAGATGCTTTAGGATATCCTGAGAGTTATTACACTCCTGCTGCAGAAGGTCTTCAAGAAATACAAATTTTAAGAGGCGCTGCTTCACTTCAATATGGAACTCAATTTGGAGGACTTATTAATTTCATAATGAAAAAACCTAATTACAATAAAGATTTAGAAATATTAACACGAAACACAATCGGATCAAATAATTTATTTACAAACTTTACAAGCCTTAGTTTATCGGGAAACAAACTTAATTATTATGGGTACGTAAATTATAAAAAGGGAAATGGATTTAGAGATAATTCAGATTTTAAATCAACAAACACGTTTCAATATTTAGAATATAAAATTAATGACAAAACCGTTTTAAGTTCAGAGTTAACATATATGAACTATTTAGCACAACAAGCTGGAGGCCTTAGTGATGAAATGTTTAAAACCAATCATTTACAAAGCAATAGAGCTAGAAATTGGTTTGAAATTGAATGGTTAATGTACAACCTTAAATTCAAAAAAGAATTTTCCAAAAAGACTAATTTTAGCTTTAGCTTTTTTGGACTTGAAGCTAAAAGAAATTCACTAGGTTTTAGAACAAATAGAGTTAGCCAGATAGACTCAGGAGAAGAAAGAGATTTAATTAAAGGAGAGTTTTCAAATTTTGGATTTGAATCGAGACTACTAACGAACTACAGTTTTTTAAATAAAAAATCTCTTTTCCTTGTTGGTGTAAAGTATTATAATTCAAATTCCTATAGTATTCAAGGACCTGGATCAAATAATTCAGATGCTGATTTTACTTTCCAGAATTCACTGTATCCTAACTATAATAATCAATCAAATTATAACTATCCAAATGAAAACGTTGCACTATTTGCTGAAAATATTTTTTATTTAAACGATAAAATTTCATTAACACCAGGTCTTAGATATGAGAATATTATTACTAATAGTGATGGTTATTATAGAAAGATTAATTTAGATGGAGCTGGAAACGTTATTTATAATGAAAAGTTTGATGAAACTGATAAAAAAAGTAGAAGCTTCTTATTAGTTGGTTTAGGCTTTAGTTTTAGGGTTAATAGAAATTTAGAACTTTATTCTAATTTTAGTGAAAATTACAGATCTGTTACTTTTGCTGATATTAGTACTATAAACCCTGCATACGCTATTAACCCAAACATTGATGATGAAAAAGGCTATACATTTGATGTTGGTTTAAGAGGGAATTACAAGAAGAAAATATCCTATGATACTAATATTTTCTTGCTTAAATACGAAGATAGAATTGGTTTTGTTCAGAAGGTTTTTGAAGATGGAAATGTTAAAAGTGAAAGAGGAAATGTTGGCAATGCAAAAATAAACGGAATCGAATCTCTTTTTGATTTTGATCTAAATGAAATCTTTCTAAAAAATAATGATTTTGATTTAAATTATTTTATAAACTACTCTTATATAAGTTCCAAATATTTAAAATCAAATCAAGTTGGAATTGAGGGGAAATCTGTTGAATTTGTGCCAAAACATAATTTAAAGACCGGTTTGAAATTTGGATATAAAAATTTGTTGCTCAACTTTCAATATTCCTATATCTCAAAACAATTTACCGACTCCTCAAACGCTAAGAGCGGAAATTTAAGTGGAGTTATTGGACAAATCCCGGAATATGGTCTCGCTGATCTTTCAGTTTCTTATAAACTAAAAGGTTTAAAATTTGAAACAGGTGTAAATAACTTATTTGACGAGAAATATTTTACAAGAAGAGCAACTGGCTACCCTGGCCCAGGAATTATTCCATCTGCTCCTAGAAACACATATCTAACAATAGAGATGAAATTCTAATAATCGTAAGCTCTACTTTTTTTAAAAAGATTTATTTTTAGAGTCCATAAATATAGTTACTGGCCCATCATTTTCAATTTTCACAAGCATATCAGCACCAAATACGCCTGCTTTGGGCTCTTTATTTATTTTGCTCTTTATTTCAATTAAAAATTTATCATATATGTTTTTTGCAAAATCACCCTTAGCAGCCTTAATATATGAAGGTCTATTTCCTTTTTTTGTGGAAGCATGAAGAGTAAATTGACTAATAATTAGTATATCACCCTCAATATCAATCAATGATTTGTTCATAATACTATTGAAATCATCAAAAATTCGAAGTTGAGAAACTTTTTTACAAATCCATTCAATATCAATATCATCATCACTGTTTTCAATACCAACAAATAAGACGATACCTTGATTTATCTTTGAAATAATTTCATTATCCACTTCAACACTTCCCGATTTTACTCTTTGAATTAATACCCTCATTATTTATAATTATCTACTCTAAAGTTACTGTCATCACTGTTTAATAAACTTAAATAGTTATTATATCTAAACTCAGAAATATCATTATTATCTACGGCTTCTTTTATTGCGCAATTTGGTTCATTATAGTGAAGACAATTATTGAATTTACAATTGTGACTTAGTTTTGCTATTTCATTAAAATACCCTCCAATTTCATTTCTATCTATATCAATTAATCCAAATCCTTTAATTCCTGGACTATCAATTATTTTTGCACCGTCAATTAAATCAAACATTTCAGCAAATGTTGTTGTGTGTTGACCCTGTTCATTTTGCTCAGAAACTATAGATGTTCTTAAATTCAAGTTAGAATCCAAACTATTTATAAGACTAGACTTTCCAACGCCACTATGCCCAGTAAAAACAGAAACTTTATTTTTCATGCTCTGTTTAACTGAATCAATATTAGTTCCTTTTTTTACTGAAATTTTGAAGGTTTTATAACCTGCAGTTGTGTAAACATCATTTAGATTGTTTATTAATTCATTATCCTTATCACTATAGATATCTATTTTATTAAATAAAATAATAGTCTCAATTCCATATGATTTAGTAGAAACCAAAACTCTGTCAATAAAAAGAGTTGAAGTCTGTGGGTTTGATGGTGTGACAAATAAAAAACAGCAATCTATATTTGATGCTATAATGTGGGTTTGCTTAGAAAGATTTACTGATTTTCTAATTATATAATTATCTCTATTTTCAATTTCAACGATTAGGCCTTTAAAATCATTTTCATCTGTAACTTCGAACACAACTCTGTCACCCACTGCAACCGGGTTAGTACTTTTAATCCCAAGTGACCTAAATTTCCCTTTAATATTACATTTATAAACTACATTAGACTCGGTATGTACGTCATACCAATTTCCTGTAGATTTATAAACCAATCCTTTCATTGTTTAACTATTTATAACTTTTTCTTGATTATTTATTGATTCTTGATGAATTGCTTTAAACATTTTCAATACAAACTCTTCACTTAACCCCTTTTTCTCACCTTCCAAAATCATATTTCCAAGAATTTCGTTCCATCTTTTAGTTTGAAGAACTGCAACATTTTTTTGTTTTTTTAACTCACCAATTGAAACAGCAACTTTCATTCTTTTACCCAAAGTCTCTAAAATCCCATGATCTATAACATCAATTTGAGTTCTAAGTGTGTTTAGTTTGTTTTTATAGTCTGCTTCATTACTAGTTAGTGTTCTGATTTTAAGATCTTCCATCATTTTGACTAAAACTTCTGGGGTAATTTGCTGAGCTGCATCACTCCAAGCATTATCTGGATCAGTATGTGTTTCAATCATTAATCCATCAAAATTTAAATCTAAAGCAGTTTGAGAAATATCTTGAAGAATATCTCGTCTACCTGCAATGTGTGAAGGATCACAAATTAGTGGTATGTCTGGGAATCTATTTTGAAGTTCAATTGGTAATTGCCATTCTGGATTATTACGATACTTTGATTTTTCATAAGTAGAAAAACCTCTATGTATAACTCCAAGTTTTTTGATATTTGCTGAATAAAGTCTTTCAAGACCTCCAAGCCATAAAGACAAATCGGGGTTTACCGGATTTTTAACTAAAACGATTTTGTCCGTGCCTTTTAATGCATCTGCAATTTCTTGAACAATAAAAGGACTTACAGTAGATCTTGCTCCGATCCACAAAACATCAATATCATATTCTAAAGCTAATTTAACATGACTAGCATTTGCAACTTCTGTAGCAGTCAATAATCCCGTTTCCTTTTTGACTTTATCAAGCCATTTCAGTCCAATTGCACCGACACCTTCAAACATTCCTGGACGAGTTCTTGGTTTCCAGATTCCTGCTCTATAAATTGACACATCTGTATTCTTTAAATCGTGAGCTATTTTCAAAACTTGATCTTCAGTTTCAGCACTACATGGACCAGCAATAACTAAAGGATGATTTAATTTAAAATCATCAAGCCAGCTTCTCATTTCTTTTTTATTTTTCATCTTTTAATTTGTTATTTAAAATTTCTTTAATTCTATTAGTATTGTTTAAGATTTCTGATAATTCAACTTCATTTTCTTTCAAAATTAATTCTTTAATTAGACTTAAGTTTGAAATATATTCTTCAATTGCTAAAACTAAATTACCCTTATTTTGTAAAAAAATAGGTGTCCAAGTTTCAGGACGACTCTTAGCTAGTCTAACTGTTGATTCGAAACCACTTCCTGCCAAGTCAAATATATTATTTTCGTTTTCTTCTTTTTCAATTACTGTCTTGCCAAGCATAAAAGAACTTATGTGAGACAAATGGGAGACATAAGCAACATGGACATCATGTGATTTTGGGTCCATATATATAGTCTTCATGTTTAGACTGTCGAAAATTTCTAAAGCTATTTTTCTTAATTTTTTATTAGTTTTTTCAAATTCACATATAATATTTGTTTTTCCAACATAAAGTCCTTTTTGAGCAGCTTCAGGACCAGAAAATTCAGTACCTGCCATTGGATGAGCAGCTAAATAATTTCCTCTTTTTGGATGATTATTTAAAAGTGTACAAATTGCTTCTTTAGTAGAACCAACATCAAAAACTAAAGCATTAGAATTAACTAAATCTAAAACTTTTGGGATTAAGCTTAGTGAATGATTTACTGGAACAGCAACTAAAATTAGATCCATCTTATGTAGATCGTTAAAAGAAATAACAAAATCAATTAAACCTATTTCTTTTGCTTTTTTTAAGTTTTCAAATGAATTGTCAATTCCGTATATAACAGAACTTGGAAATGGAACTTTAATATCTAAAGCAAAAGATCCTCCCATCAATCCAACTCCTATAATCCCTATTTTCATTCTTCTAATCTTTTTAAAGCTTCATTAATTATACTTTCATCAATACATAAAGAAAATCTTATATAACCCTGTCCTTCTGAACCAAAAATTGTTCCTGGAGCGACAAATATTTTCTTTTCATTTAATAAATTATCAATAAATTTTTCAGAATCTTTTATTTCTTCGGGAAGTTTTGCCCAAACAAATAAACCTTTTGAACTTTTGTCATATTTACAATTTAAAACATCAGCTATTTTCCATATTAATTTTCTTCTAATAGTATATTTTATATTTAATTCGTCAAACCAGTTTTTATCTAAGTTTAAGGCAGCAATAGCTCCTTTTTGTACTCCGTAAAACATCCCAGAATCCATATTGCTTTTTACTTTTAAAACTCTAGATATGTTTTCAGAAGAACCGAGCAACATTCCAACTCTCCAGCCTGACATATTAAAAGATTTACTAAGTGAATTTAATTCCATAGCAACTTCTTTTGAATTATCAATTGAAAGTAAACTAGTATGATTATCATTTAAAATAAAACTGTACGGATTATCATTAATAATTAAAATATTATGTTTTTTAGCAAAATTTATTAACTGCTCAAACTGTTGTTTACTAGCAGAGGCTCCAGTTGGCATATGAGGATAATTAACCCACATTATTTTAACATTAGAAAGATTTAATTTTTCTAACTCTTCAATGTCTGGAAACCATTTGTTTTCAAGCGACAAGTTGTAAAATCTAGGTTTAGCTTCTACTAGTTTTGTTACAGATAAATATGTTGGATATCCAGGATTAGGGATTAAAACTTCATCACCTGGATTTAAGAAAGCTAAAGAAATATGCATAATTCCTTCTTTTGAACCCATCAGCGGCAATATTTCATTGTCTGGATCTAACTCTACTTTGAAGTATTTATTATAAAAATCTGAAATAGATTTTCTTAACTCATAAATACCTTGATAACTTTGATATTTATGCGCAACCTGATCAGACAAACTTGATTTAATTTCATCAATAACAATTTTTGAAGGATAAAGATCTGGACTTCCAATTCCCATATTTATAACAGGCTCTCCAGAAGCAATCATTTTAGAGACTTCTCTAAGTTTTTTAGAAAAATAATACTCTTCTACACTATCTAATCTATTAGCATGTTTAATCATTTCATCCGATTTTTATAAATCCCTAATAGTTTTAAAGATTCAGATTTGTGACCAATTAATTCAATTGCATTATTGAAATCATTCATATCATTAAAAGTAGTGTCAATAAAAAAAGAATATTTCCAAGGAAATTCAATTATTGGTAAAGATTGTATCTTAGTTAGATTCAAATTATAATCCCTTAAAATTGTTAAAACAGAAGCTAAACTACCAGTTTTATGACTTAATGAAAATTTAATAGATGCTTTATCAAAGTCTTCAGAACTGGACATTCTCTGTTTTGAAACAATAACAAATCTTGTTTCATTTTTTTCTATAGTTTGAATATTCTTATGGATTATATTAAGTTTATAAAGTTTCGAAGCCTCAACACTAGCAATAGCACCAATATTTTTGATTTTATTTTCCGAAATTCGTTTTGCTTCTCCAGCAGTATCCCTTGCTTCAATTAAAGAGATTTTAGGAAAATCTTTAAAAAACTTTTTACATTGAAGAAGTGCCATTGGATGGGAAGAAACAGTTTCTATATCATTTAAGTCAACTCCAGGTAATGCCATTAACTGGTGATTAATATTAACAAAACATTCTCCAACTATATTTAAATTTAAATTGTCAATCAAAGCATAGTTTGGGATTATAGAGCCAGCAATAGAATTTTCGATAGCCATAATACCAAAGTCTGAACTGCCGATAAATACTGAATCCGCTAATTCATCAAAAGAAAGAAATTCATTTATCTCAACTGCATCGCCAAAATATTCTTTAGCTACTTGATCGTGATAAGAACCCTTAATACCTTGTATTCCAATTTTTCTCATTATTGTTTAAAAAAAAAGTCCCGATTAAATCAGGACTCTATAAAATATATTTTTAAAATTATTAAATATACAAAGGTCCTATTCTTGCTTCATAGTAGAAGAAAAAATAAAATTTTTGATAAAAATAATTGCGTTTCATAAATTATTAAAAAGTAAATGTAATATTAGTTATTGAAAAAACAAAAATCAATTTAAAAAACTAATGAATTTTATTGTTTAGTTCCTTAATAAGGAAACGTGTTTTTTAATAAATATTTCAGATAATAATATTTTCAATTGATCAAATTCAATTAAAAAAGCATCATGACCGTGAACAGATTTTATAGTTTTAAAAAATATATTCTCTTTAGTTCTGCAAGCCTTATAAAACGTTTCTCGATTTTGATAATCAGTAAAGAAAAGATCAGAATCTACAGAAACTATAAAAATATTTCCTCCGATTTTAGAAATAATATCTTCAAATTTAACTTTTCCTCCTCTTGTTATATCAATTGTAGATAAAAGATGATTCATTAATTTATAAGACTTAAGCTGAAATCTTTGCTGGAGTTTTTTCCGTGATGAAGGAGCCAGCTTTCAACATTAAAAACGTCTGAGTCTTTAGATCTTCGAATTTTTTTTGAAATGATAAAGGCGATCTATAACATAACATTGCGTGCATTCTAGCATCGTGAACAGGTTGAGATGAATTGTTTAAAATTTGTTTTTGAAGCCTGGTGTTAGCTAATAAGCCAATCACTTGATTTCCAGTCGATGCTATAGGAATATAATTTTCAGCTAGATTCAGGAGATAAGGCTGCCATCTCCCAAACTAAGCCACCTCCAATAGAACCCCCAATTATAGCAAATAAGTTTTTTTATTTCAATTTTTTAAGACCAATTAAAAAAATTTTAGCAATATCACTTAAAATCAAATCTTCATAATTTTCTAATAAAAAATCCATCATATCCATTTCCAGGAAAATTAAATGCTAAAACAGTATAATCTAGCGGTATCAATTAATTTATTTTCACCTATTAGCGGATTCCACCACCCGTTCTCTCCTATAACAGTTGAATTTCCTGTCAAAGCATGATTTACTAGAACTACTGGAGAATCTCCTATTGGTAACCCAAAAACTTCATATGTAAGTTCAATATCAAAACTAACTTTATTTAAAGAAATGAAATTTTTAATATCAAGCTTATTCAAATTTTTCATAATAATTATTTATATCAAAACTTTTGAATCAATTTTAGAAAATGCAATTTCAAGATCATTTTTTAGGTCTTTAATATCTTCTAGTCCAACTGAGAGTCTAATCAAATCACTTGTTACGCCAGTGGAAGCTTGATCATCCACACTTAGTTGTTGGTGGGTTGTACTTGCAGGGTGAATTATCAAGGATTTTGTATCCCCAATATTTGCTAAAAGAGAAAAAATATTAGTATTGTCAGCTATGGTTTTTGCAGAATCGAAACCACCCTTAACACCAAAAGTAACTAATCCACTTTGACCTTTAGGAAGGTATTTTTTAGCAAGCATATTATAATTACTCGAATCTAAACCAGGATAATTAACCCATTCTACTTCCTTTCTTTTTTCTAACCATTTTGCTAATTCAAGAGCATTTTCACTATGTTTTTTCATTCTAATATCTAGATGTTTCCAAACCTTGAATAATTTGAAAAGCATTAAAAGGACTTAAAGCACCCCCTAAATCTCTTAAACCCTCTATCCTTACCTTAGCAATAAAAGCTGCAGCACCTAAAGCATCATGATACACTAATCCATGATATCCAGGTGAAGGTTCTGTAAACTCAGGAAATTTTCCACTAGACCAATCAAAGGTTCCAGCGTCAATTATAGCTCCTCCTAACGATGTACCATTTCCGTTAATATATTTCGTTAAAGAGTGAATTACTATGTTTGCACCATGTTCTATTGGATTTAATAAAGCAGGAGATGCAACAGTATTGTCTACAATAAATGGGACTTTTGATGCTTTAGCATGTACAGATATTTCTTTTAAATCAAGTACATCTAGTTTAGGATTTCCTAAAGATTCAGCAAAAAAAACTCTAGTATTTTCTTTTACAGCATCTGCAAAATTTTGAGGATCTGATGAATCTACAAACGTAGTATTGATTCCTAATCTTGGAAGAGTTACATTTAATAAATTAAATGTTCCTCCATATAAACTACTTGAAGCTACTATGTGGTCTCCTGCTTTAAGCATAACCAATAGAGCTGTCGATATAGCAGCAGTTCCTGATGCAGTAACTACAGAGGCTATACCGCCTTCAAGTGCAGCTAGCCTTTGTTCCAAAACATCATTAGTTGGGTTATTTAACCTTGTGTAAATATAACCAGGTTCAGCAAGTGCAAATAAATTAGCAGCATGTTCAGAATCATTAAAAACATAAGATGTAGATTGATAAATAGGGACAGCTCTGGTTCCTTGGCTTAATGAAGTATCATGTCCCGCATGTAAAGCTTTGGTTGATAGTTTTTGATCACTCATATTTATAATATTTAATTATAATTAAATTTAATATTAAAAGTGATTTGACGTTAAAGGGATAAAGCTTCTGCTTTAGCACTTTTTTAAAGAGGTTGCAATCAGTCAAATCGATCCTCTAATAGTAAATTGAAATGCTAAGCTAAAGTTTTTTTTTAATAATCAAAATAATTACTATCTGAAATTTGCAGAAATCCCAGCAGACAAGGTATTATACTCTTGAAATGTAAAGTCTATAAAAGCACTGAAAATCAAAAATTTAAATTTAGCCCCTAGTGTAGTTTGAAAATCAGAAGCTTTAAAGTTCATATCAATTGGATCCTTTAAAGTTCTTTGAATAGGTATATTGGATTGAGTTTGATATTCTAAATCATATTCTCCTAACATTTTAAATGAAGAAGATACCTCCAGTTAATCCAATGACCAGCATAAAAATTTACAACCAAGACATCTAATGAGGCTAGTAATAATAAATTATAATTATTCAAACTAAACTGAGCTACCTGTCCAGAACCCTCTAAAGAACTAAAAGATTGAATATCATAATCTATTTTCATTTTAGAGATAAGAAGCAAAAGCTGAAACATTAAGTGGAAATTTATCAATCGGACCAAAGTACTGTAACAAATTGTGTTTAACACCAATTCCTTTCAAAGACATGTCTATACCTCTTCTGTGATACTCTGGACTATATCTTATAATAATTTCTGTATCAAAAGGAATTCCTATACCTAACTGTAAAACTGGAGCAGGAATTGCCCCTAATGGCAAGTCTACTCTTTATTCCTTTAGGAGCATTTAATTGTGTTGTCATTTCTGGATATTAACCATCCGAGGGAATGGTAATTAATAAATTTTCTTGTCTACTATCACCAGCTATGGTTGGTAAGTTAATAGCATCTGTAGTAATATAATCTAAATCAGTCACAGAAAAAATCTGTTCTGAACTGGGAACAAAAGATGTATTAATTCTGAGACTTAAATCAATCCCTAATTTTTTGTGAACCTTAGCAGTATTATACCATCCAGTATTAGAGCTATAAATAGCTCCTTTCATTAATGGGTTCATGTACCTTTTGAAAATTTTTTTGGAGTCACTTTCAACAGCCAATAAAATAGATTCAAAACCAGATTGTGACCAGCAAATAAAAGGAAAGATTAAAATAATAATAAGAGGATCTGAGCTTCACTTCTTAAATTTTAAGTAAAGTTAATACGTTTAGATTAAGAAAAAATTAAATAAATATTTTTTATCTCCCTTTCCCTTTCCCTGTACCACCAGAGACATTCAGGCCTGCCAGATCATATTTTATTCTAAAAACAGTATATCATAGGTTGAATAATATACGATCTTGTTTGACTGTAAAGTTGATTAAAACTGTCTCTATTAATGGAGGTGTCATTAAACAAGTTGGTAACACCTAATACCAAACTCCCACTTAGATCCATCTTTATTGTAAGATAGATCTGCTTCTAGAAACTTATATTCATTTAAAGTCACTTCCTGATTTCTGTAATAATTATAGGAGTAATCAGCTGTTAAACACAAAACCATTTCCAAAATAAGCATCTAACTTTACAAAGGGAGAATCTGTGTAAAAATAATTTTTATTATTACCAATTCATACTTTCTTTTATTATAACTGTAACCAATTTCTAAATTTGGTTTATCTCTAAAGTTAGTAGCTAACGTTGCTCTATAACATTGTGTGAAATTTATAGATTTCAACGGACTTCCATTAACAACATTATTAAAATCGCTGTAGTTAAAGTTCATGTTAAATCCTGCCTTGAAATTTTTAAATCTTTTATCTATTCTTCCAGATGCACAGTAAGATTCTCTAGGTAAGTTCGAGTTTACCGCAGATCTTACACTGCTAATTCCACTAATAAGTGTATTGTTTTGAATTGAGTTACTTCTTTTAGAATAGCCAAGTCTAGCAAAAACATTAGTGAAATTAAAAATATTTATGCTTTGATAATTTAAACTGAAATTGTAAAATTTGCCAGCCTCTAAGGTTTGGATTGCCCTGAAAAAAAGAATTATAATTGTTAAAAACATAACCTTCGGCCAGATTATTAACATCAGTAAACTGATTAGTTGCATCTATAAGTAAACCTCAGTGACTTCAGCATCTTTAAATTTCATAAACACTCTCATGTCTGGTCTGATGTCAGAGAATGAGTTAGAAACAGCTCTTCCTAATTGAATGTTATTCAGTTTTGTAGGAATGTATAGTAAAACCTGGCTCCATGGTGAAAATCCCAGTGATAAATCTATAGTCTAAAGGATAAGATATGCGTCACTAAAATTGAAATCTACATCGTTATTTAACAATATTCATCGTCGAACGAAACCTCAGATTTATTATCTAAAATTTGGAAGATATTAGAATTAAAATTTTGCTTAACATCCGTAACACCAAAAGTGAAGTTTAGATTTGATTTAGGAGTTAAAATATAATAGTAATCTAATTTACCTTCTAATTTATCCGTTTCAACCATTCTATATTGGTTAATATTAAAATTAGATTGATTGGAGTCTAGAGGGATAATATCTCTAAAAGGTTGAACATCTCTAATAGCTCTGGTAGAAAGGATCTTCAGTCTTGAGACAAATGTTGGGCTTCAAAAGAAAAAATATGATCTTCGTTTAAAGTATAATATGCCTTTATTTCCTGATTTATAGAACTAGGTTTATCAGACTTTTTAAAATACATTTATTTCATCTGTTTCTAATTGGCTGTACTGCTGCTCCATTTGAAGAATCTAGGTAAGTTCCAGAAACAAGATCTGTACTTTCAACGTTTTCAGCAGATTTAATCAACAAATTATACTCAGTTTGTAACCTATCGTTCGGGTTAAATTCAGTCGTAAATTTGTAGAGTTGTTGTTCATTATCTTGAACAACAAAATCTTCTGTATCTTGCATGAATTCCAGTACTAGTATAATTTCTAGATATTTTCTTCCTCAATAATATTTTGTGTTTTAGCCATAATAGCAAATCCACTAATTTGCCATATATCATTCATTAGGAGAATGACTAAAATTATAAGCACCTAATTCTGCATCAATAGATTTTGCTCTGATTATTTTGTAAGACTTCCAAGTCCAGCCCCATCAGAGGAAATATTTATTGAAGTTCCAGTTTCGGGCATTTAAATTATCCAAATCCACCTCCAAATCTATAAAAATCTCTTCTGGAAAGAACTGGCTCTCCAATATTATTGCTATTTCCTAAAACACTCATGCTAAAATCTTTAGCATAATAGAAATACTTTAGGAGCAGCTAGCACACTGTCATCGTTTCCTAGATCCTCCTATAATCTCACCAAACCAAAATTTATCTTTTCCACTTTTTAACTTAATATTTATAGCAATATTATCTTCATTATTAGTTACATTTCTAAGTTGACCAGCTTCAGTAAAATTTCTTAAAACCTCAATTTTACCAACTGCATTGGCTGGTAAATTTTGAGTAGCTAGTTTTGAATCACCATCAAAAAAATCTTTTCCTTCTACAGTTATTTTAGTTATTTCTTTACCCTCAACTTCAACTCTTCCATCTGCATTAATTTCAACTCCAGGAAGGTTCTTTAATACGTCAGCTAATTTTTTCTCAGTTCCAGTATTAAATGAATCTGCATTATAAACTATTGTATCACCTTTAATTGTGACAGGCATTTCATAAACAATCTCAACCTCATTAAGAGCTTCAGCTTGTTCTTCAAGAATTATATTTTTTTCAAAACCCTCAGATAAATTCAAATCAAAAACAACTTCCTTGAAACCGATAAACGAAACCTTAATTTCATATTCTACTCCCTTTTTTAGAGAAACTCTAAAGTATCCTGTATCATTAGATATTCCAAAGCCATCTAAAATTTTTGATTCTTTTTCAATAGCTATTACATTAGCTCCCATTATATTGTTTCCGAAAGCATCAGAAATATTACCTTCAAATCTTACCTGAGAATAGGTAAGTACAAATGAAAGTAACAATATAATTGATAATAATTTTTTCATAAAATTTTGGTAAAATCTTTATTAATTTCTAATAATTGCTCTGCTATTTCTTCCTCCGCCTCCTCCACGTTGATATCTCTCCCTCATTTCCTTCGCTTTATCTTGTTGAATTGTTACAAACTCAGAATTTGAAACAACTTTTCCTTTATTAGGTTCTTTAAGTTTTATTTTTTCTTCTGGATTTAAAACAACTTTCGTACATATCATTACTCTGTTATCGTCACCAATTTCTAATATTAAACCAGGTAAACCACCATACATCGCTGGTCCAGTTGAAACAGGAATTTCAGGTGTGAACCATGCTGTCATAGTCACTAATTTGGTTTTAGGTAAAACAGGATTATTTTCTTCATTCTCATTTGAGTTTTGACCTCTATTTCTACTAAAACTCATCACTCTTTCTTCGACTTCCTTTGTGTATGTGGCTTTGTAAGCATTATATTTTCCTATTTTTTTGGTTTCACCCGTCATAACCCATTTTGTAGGAGCTATGCTATCTTTAATTAAAAATACTTTTCCAAATAACTCTCTTTTATTTGTATACGTCTTTTCTTGAATATTTTTAAAAATATCACCCTGATCAGGCCCTGTAACAAACTGCATCCAATTAAAACCTCCTCCACCAGATCCTCCAGCATCTAAAGTTACTTCTTCCTTAAAATATGAAGATTTACTATCAAAATCTAAAATATAATTTTTTTCTAGAGCAGTTTTCATTCTCGCTTTCATATATTTTTGTCTTTCGGGAGACATATTTTTCATCCAGTCCATGTTAACCGTACTTTTTGACATATAATAAGCCTTACCTAAAAACTCTTGGGAATAACCCTCAAAACTTAAGAACAATAGTAGAAGAACTAATTTTTTCATAATTTTTTATTTTAAATCTTAACAACATTAAATAGACAACAATTAAGCCATAAAGTTTAATTGGATTAATATATATCAAATATATATTATAAATTAGAGGTCTTTGTTTAATATAAATTTTAATTATGCACATAGCCATAGCAGGGAATATAGGAGCCGGAAAAACTACTTTAACTAAATTATTAGCTAAAAAATATAAATTCGAAGGCCATTATGAGGATGTATTAAAAAACCCTTACTTGGATGATTTTTATGATCAAATGGAAAGATGGTCCTTTAATCTTCAAATTTACTTCTTAAATAGTAGATTTCGTCAAATACTAGATTTTAACAAGAATGGTAAAGACATAATTCAAGATAGAACAATCTATGAGGATGCTTTTATTTTTGCTCCAAATCTAAAAGCTATGGGTCTTATGACCAATAGAGATTTTGAAA
This sequence comes from uncultured Flavobacteriaceae bacterium, assembly GCA_937773465.1. Next base: position 18,363 of record CALJVK010000020.1, read on the forward strand.
ATTATAAATCAATATTCAATTTAATGGAATCTTTTGTTAAAGGACCCGATTTGTTAATTTATTTAAGAAGTGAAATTCCAAATTTAGTAGAACAAATACATAAAAGAGGAAGAGATTATGAAAGTTCTATAAGCATAGATTACTTAAGTAGATTAAATGAAAGATATGAGGCCTGGATTCAAACTTATGATAAAGGTAAATTACTTATAATTGATGTGGACGATTTAGATTTTGTTAAAAACAAAAAAGACCTTCAAACAATAATCGATAAAATCGATAACAGTTTGAAAGGTCTTTAAAATATACTTTTTTAATTTATAAACTTATTTCTTGTCTATCTGACCCATAGCAGCAATCCCTATATTATTAGCTGCAGACATAACTTCTTCTTTAGTTCCACTAATAACTTTAGATGTTTTTACTCCATCTTCCTGAAATGTTCTAGTCATAGTCCAAACATCATTTTCTGCTTCAATAACTACTTCTGTCTGGATTTGGTGATCAGCAGAAGCATGATTTGATTCTAAAGAGTGACCTCCTAAAATCGGAGCAATCACTAGACCAATTAAACAGGTAAGTTTTATTAAAATATTCATTGAAGGACCAGATGTATCTTTAAATGGATCACCAACAGTATCTCCAGTTACAGCAGCTTTGTGAGCATCAGAACCTTTATAGGTCATCACTCCGTTAATTTCAACACCAGCTTCAAAAGATTTCTTTGCATTATCCCATGCACCACCAGCATTATTTTGAAATATAGCCCATAAAACACCACTTACAGTAACGCCAGCCATATAACCACCTAGCATCTCGGCTACTAACATGTTGTTGTCTTGGTAAACTAATTTACCTACTAAAACAACTAGTATCGGAAAACCAATAGTTAATATTCCTGGCAACATCATTTCCTTTAAAGAGGCTTTTGTTGAAATATCAACACATTTATCATACTCTGGTTTTCCAGTACCTTCCATAATTCCTGGAATTTCTTTAAACTGTCTTACTACTTCATTTACCATTTCCATAGCAGCTTTACCAACAGCATTCATTGCTAAAGCAGAAAATACAACTGGAATCATACCACCAACAAATAGCATCGCTAAAACAGGTGCTTTAAAGATGTTAATACCATCAATCCCTGTAAAGGTTACATAAGCAGCAAATAAAGCTAATGATGTTAATGCAGCTGACGCAATCGCAAAACCTTTACCAGTTGCAGCAGTTGTATTACCAACAGCATCTAAAATATCTGTTCTTTCTCTTACAATAGGATCTTGCTCACTCATTTCAGCAATTCCCCCAGCATTGTCAGCAATTGGTCCAAAAGCATCAATTGCTAATTGCATAGCCGTTGTTGCCATCATTGCAGATGCCGCAAGTGCAACACCATAAAATCCAGCCAAAGCATATGATGACCATATTGCTGCAGCAAATAATAATACGGAAGAAAAAGTAGAAATCATTCCCGTAGCTAAACCAGCAATAATATTTGTTCCAGCTCCAGTACTTGATTGCTGTACTATTTTTAAAATTGGCTTCGAACCAAGTCCTGTGTAATATTCAGTAAAAGCTGAGATTCCAGCGCCCACAACTAAACCAACTAAACAAGCATAAAATACTCTTATTGAAGAAATATCTTGAAGACCTTCACCAAAGAAATCCATTTGCATCGTTTCTGGTAGCATCCAAGTAACTAAGCCATAACATGCTACAGCAACCATAAATATTGATGCCCAGTTCCCTATATTTAGAGCTTTTTGAACTTCTGCTTCTTTTGCATCATTAGATGAAATTTTAACTAATAAGGTACCTATAAGAGAAATAATAATTCCAGCTCCAGCTATAGACATCGGTAATAATATTGGTCCAATTCCTCCAAAGGCATCTTGAATTGCACCACCCATATCTTTAATAACATAATTACCTAAAACCATGGCAGCTAAAACAGTGGCTACATAAGAACCAAATAAATCCGCTCCCATTCCTGCAACATCACCTACATTATCTCCAACATTATCTGCAATCGTAGCTGGGTTTCTTGGGTCATCTTCAGGGATATCAGCTTGTACTTTACCTGCTAAATCAGCTCCAACGTCAGCAGCTTTTGTGTAAATACCACCACCTACTCTTGCAAATAGAGCAATAGATTCTGCTCCTAAAGAAAAACCGGCTAATGCTTCTAAAACAACAGTCATTTGATCAGTATTAGTCCATTCACCACCCATAAAATGTTCATAGAAAAAAATAAAGAACATAGTTAAACCTAATACAGCTAAACCAGCTACTCCAAGTCCCATAACAGTTCCACCTCCAAAAGAGACTTTAAGTGCATTTGGCAAACTAGTTTTTGCAGCTTGAGTTGTTCTAACATTTGTTTTGGTTGCAATTTTCATCCCCATATTTCCTGCAAAAGCAGAAAATATAGCACCTATTATAAAAGCCACAACTATTAAATAAGTTGTGTCCATAAAAAAAGCAATTGCAGCTAATACAATACTTGATCCTATTACAAAAATTGTTAGTAATCGATATTCTGCATTTAAAAAAGCTAATGCACCTTCGTAAATATGATCAGAAATTTCTTTCATTTTACCATCACCTGCATCTTGTTTCATTACCCATGATTTTTTGTAAATCATGTAAATTAATCCAATTATAGCCAGGATTATAGGCATGTAAATTACTAAAGATTCCATATTATATATTTATATTATTTAATTTCGATCGCAAAAGTAGTTAAATAGAGTGAATTACAAAATTGATTTTTATTTATACATTACCTTCTTAATAGATTTTATAACATCATCACTGTTTGGCAACCATTCTGCAAGTAGAACTGGAGAGTATGGTGCGGGTGTGTCTGCAGTATTTATTTTTTCAATTGGTGCATCTAAATAATCGAATATTTGATTTTGGACTTGATAAGATATTTCAGTTGAAATATTTCCATAAGGCCATGATTCTTCCAAAATAACCAATCTGTTAGTTTTTTTAACTGATTCCAGAATAGTATCCATATCTAAAGGTCTAATAGTTCTAAGATCGATTAATTCAACTTCAATTCCTTCCTCTTTTAATTTATCAACTGCTATTTGAGCTTGTTTAAATATTTTTCCAAATGATACAAGAGTAACATCTTTTCCAGTTATTTTTACTTCTGCCTTTCCAATGGGTATTAAATACTCTTCCTCAGGAACCTCTCCTTTATCACCATACATTTGTTCAGATTCCATAAAAATGACAGGATCATTATCTCTAATCGCAGATTTTAATAAACCTTTAGCGTCATATGGATTTGAAGGAACGATTACCTTAAGACCAGGACAATTTGCATACCAACTTTCAAATGCCTGAGAGTGTGTTGCAGCTAATTGACCAGCTGATCCAGTTGGTCCTCTAAATACAATAGGACAAGGAAATTGTCCGCCAGACATCTGTCTAATTTTTGCAGCATTATTAATTATTTGATCAATTCCTACAAGGGCAAAATTAAATGTCATAAATTCAATAATAGGTCGATTACCAGTCATAGTAGATCCAACTCCGATTCCAGCAAATCCAAGTTCAGAAATTGGAGTATCAATTACTCTTTTATCGCCAAATTCATCTAACATTCCTTTTGACGCCTTATAGGCTCCATTATATTCAGCTACCTCTTCACCCATTAAAAAAATAGTTTCATCTAACCTCATTTCCTCAGACATAGCTTCACAAATGGCCTCTCTAAACTGAATAACTCTCATATGAATTAAAATTTGACGCAAAAATATTAAATATTTAAAGATTTTGATGCGTTTATTATTAAAAATAAATACTATGCATGCATAGTATTTTTCGGAATTTTACATATATTTGATGTAAATAAATTAAAATATTATTTATGAAAATTTTAGTTTGCATTAGTCACGTCCCAGACACGACTTCTAAAATCAACTTTACTGATGATGATACTAAATTTGACACTCAAGGTGTTCAGTTTGTTATTAATCCTAATGATGAATTTGGATTAACTAGAGCCATGTGGTTAAAAGAAAAACAAGGAGCATCAATTGATGTAATAAATGTTGGTAATTCATCATCTGAACCAACTCTTAGAAAAGCATTAGCAATTGGAGCTGATAAAGCTTTGAGAATTGACGCAGAACCTTTAGATGGATTTTTTGTTGCTAAACAAATAGCTGAATATGTCAAAACTCATTCTTACGACTTGATTATAGCTGGAAGAGAATCAATTGACTATAATGGCGCAATGGTTCCAGGGCTTATAGCTGGATTTTTGAAAATAAATTATGTCACTAATTGTACTAAACTAGAAATTGATAACGGCAAAGTTGAGCTTGACAGAGAAATTGATGGTGGAAAAGAAACTTTAAGCTGTAGTCTTCCCCTAATTATTGGAGGTCAAAAAGGATTAGTTGAAGAAAGTGATTTAAGAATTCCAAACATGAGAGGAATAATGCAAGCTAGACAAAAGCCTTTGGAGGTTTTAGAGGCGTTTGATTTTTCTTCAAATACTAATATTATCAAATTTTATAAACCAGAACCTAAGCAAGCTGTTAAACTTGTTTCGGCTGATAATCTTGATGAATTAATTAATCTGCTTCATAACGAAGCTAAAGTTTTATAAATTATGTCTGTACTTACCTATATTGAGTCCTCAAACGGAAAAATTAAAAAAAATGGTTTTGAGCTAGCTTCATATTCATGTGAATTAGCAAAACTATTGAACACTAGTGTTGTTGCTTTAACAGTTAACACAGATGATGTTAATGAATTAAGTAATTATGGAATTACAAAAATAATTAAAGTAAATAATGAATCTTTAAACAAATTTAACGCTAGCACTTTTGCGGATGTTATTTCAAAGGCGTGTAATCATTCGAACTCTAATCATATAGTATTAAGCAGCAGCTTAGATTCAAAATATTTAGCTCCATTATTAGCAGCTAATATTAATGCTACATATGTTAACAACGTAATTGGTCTTCCAAGTAATTTGGCTCCCTTTACAATTAAAAGAACAGCTTTTACCAACAAGGCTTTTAGTGATTCGTCAATTAATTCAGAAAAAATAGTCATAGGGTTATCTAATAATTCATTTGGTTTAATTGAAAACTCTGTTGAAACAGAAATAGAAGATTTAAAGATTGAAATCCAAGTATCAGGTTTAACGGTTAACTCATCTGAAAAAGTATCTGGGCAAATTTCTATTGCAGATGCAGATATTGTTGTTTCGGCAGGAAGAGGTATGAAAGGGCCTGAAAACTGGAATTTAATTGAGGATTTAGCTGGGACACTAGGTGCTGCAACTGCTTGCTCAAAACCAGTATCTGATATGGGCTGGAGACCGCACAGCGAGCACGTAGGGCAAACAGGAAAGCCTGTTGCCACAAATTTATACATAGCTATAGGAATCTCTGGAGCAATCCAACATTTAGCAGGAATTAATTCTTCTAAAATCAAAGTAGTTATCAATAACGATCCTGAAGCACCATTTTTTAAAGCGGCAGATTATGGAGTAGTTGGAGATGCCTTTGATGTGGTCCCAAGATTGAATGAAAAACTAAAAGAATTTAAAGCTCAAAACTCATAAATTTTTAATATTTTAGAAGTAATTATTTACCCTTCTAATTGAATGAGTTTAATTCGCTTAACAATAGACAGAATATCATACAGCCAAAACACCAATGGGGCATATGCATTACTTTTATCTGAAAAAGATGGTGAAAGAAAGTTGCCTGTTGTTATTGGGGCTTTTGAAGCTCAGTCAATAGCAGTAGCATTAGAAAAAGAAATTAAACCCCCTAGGCCTTTAACTCATGATTTATTTAAAAATTTCTCTGATTGTTTTGAAATTAAAATAAAACAAGTAATAATTCATAAAATTATTGACGGTGTTTTTTTTTCAAGCCTAATCTGTGTCAGAGATAAAATTGAAGAAATCATTGATTCTAGGACATCCGATGCCATTGCGTTAGCAATTAGATTTAATTCTCCAATATTCACTTATGAAAGTGTTCTTGAAAAAGCCGGTATAATATTAAAACATGGAGGTGAAAAATTAAAAAAAGAAAGTGGCAAATCAACCAAAGTTGATTTTGATAAAATGTCTAATAAACAAATTAAAAATGCGATTGAAGTAGCTGTTAAAAATGAAGATTATGAATTAGCAGCAGAACTAAGGGATAAACTAACCAAAAAAAATGAATAATTATTTATTAAATACAATTAGCGATGGATTTATACAAAATGATATAATTCTTAGTCAAGGGTTTTCTTTTGAAAGTATTTTAAGAGGATTTATTGGAATGGTTTTTTTAATATTTGTTGCATATATATTCAGCAGTAATCGAAAAGCAATAAATTGGAAAACCACCCTAATTGGATTGGCTACACAGTTGATTTTAGCAATACTTGTTCTTAAAGTTGAATTTGTTCAAAAAATATTTGAGTTTTTCGGAAAAATCTTTGTTAAAACTTTAGATTTTACAATGGAAGGAAGTAAATTTCTTCTTGGCGATATGGTTAATGTTGAAAGTTTTGGTTATGTATTTTTATTTCAAGTTCTTCCGACTATAATATTCTTTTCAGCACTTACATCGGTATTATTTTACTTAGGAATTATTCAAAAAGTTGTAAAAATTTTAGCACTGAGCTTAAGTAAGCTTTTAAAAATCTCAGGGGCTGAAAGCTTAAGTGTTGCTGGAAATATTTTTCTTGGTCAAACTGAAGCTCCATTAATGATAAAAGCATATTTAGAGAAAATGACTAAATCTGAAATTCTTCTTGTTATGATTGGAGGAATGGCAACAGTAGCTGGAGGAGTTTTAGCTGCGTATATTGGATTTTTAGGAGGTGAAGATGAAGTACTAAAACTTTTTTATGCTAAACATTTACTAACAGCATCTGTAATGGCAGCTCCTGGTGCAATAGTAATTGCAAAAATATTACTTCCTCAAACGGATTCAGTTAATACAGATGTCTCAGTTTCCCAGGATAAAATTGGTGCAAACTTATTAGACGCAATAGCGAATGGTACCACCGAAGGTTTAAAATTAGCAGCAAATGTTGGAGCAATGCTATTAGTATTTATTGCTTTTATAGCCATGATTAATTTTGGTTTTGAAAAAGTCGGATCTATTTCTGGATTAAATTATTGGATAAGTGAAAACACAACAAACTACCAATTTCTTTCAATAGAATTTATCCTAGGTTATGCATTTTCTCCAATAATGTGGATAATTGGTGTTGCAAAACAAGATATGGCTTTAATGGGTCAACTCTTAGGAATCAAATTAGCTGCCAGTGAATTTATAGGCTATATGCAATTAGCTGAGCTTAAAGATATTTCAAATGTTGTGCATTTACAATACGAAAAATCGATTATTATGGCTACATATATGTTGTGTGGATTTGCTAATTTTGCTTCTATTGGAATTCAGATTGGCGGCATTGGATCTTTAGCTCCTAACCAAAGAACTAACTTATCAAAATTTGGAATGATTGCAGTTTTAGGAGGAACTTTAGCATCATTATTATCTGCAACTATCGCGGGAATGATAATTGGTTAATATTTTTTAATAAGTTAAAGAATATTTTTATGTTCAATTTTAGTTAATTTATATTTTTGAATTTTTATAATTAGATGAAACAATATTTAGACTTAGTAAAGCACGTTCTTGAAAATGGCAATGAAAAATCTGACAGAACAGGCACTGGCACTAAAAGTGTATTTGGATATCAATTACGCTTTGATCTTTCAGAAGGATTTCCAATGATCACAACTAAAAAAGTTCACTTAAAATCAATAATTCATGAATTATTATGGTTTTTAAAAGGGGAAACTAACATTGAATATTTAAAAAATAATGGTGTTAAGATTTGGGATGCTTGGGCTGATGAAAATGGAGATTTAGGCCCTGTTTATGGTCACCAATGGAGAAACTGGAACAGTGATGGAATTGATCAGGTTTCAGAAGTAATAAAAACCTTAAAGGAAAATCCAAATAGCAGAAGAATGTTAGTAACAGCTTGGAATCCAGGTGTCTTACCTGACACAAAAGAAAGTTTTGAAGAAAATGTTAAGAAAGGCAAAGCTGCATTGCCTCCATGTCATGCTTTTTTTCAATTTTATGTTCATAACAATAAATTATCATGTCAACTTTACCAAAGAAGCGCCGATATCTTTTTAGGAGTTCCTTTCAACATAGCGTCATATGCATTACTCACTGAAATGATTGCACATGTTTGTGGTTACGAACCCGGAGATTTTGTTCATACTTTTGGAGATGCTCATATATATAATAATCACGTAGAACAACTAAATCTTCAACTTTCAAGAGAGCCAAGAAATTTACCTAAATTAAAAATATTAAGTAAAATTGATAACATAAATGATTTTAAATATGAAGATTTTGAAATCAGTAATTACAATCCTCATCCACATATTAAAGGAAAAGTTGCAGTTTAATATTATGAAATTCCTAACGAAACATTCTTTTTAGTATGTAATTTCCTGATTTTTAAATTTTTAACATGATTATTCTTCAATAATTCAGTTAAAAACTGACAATAATTTAATAACTTGCTTTTTTTTTAAAATAACATGCATTAACGGCATGCAATTTGCATATCTAATAAAAAACCAAAGACTTTGAAATTTAATAAACAAATAACTCTTTTTTCAATAATATTCATTTTTGTTATTGGATTAACTAATTACGAAAATATATTGTTTTCTTATAAGAGATCTGTTCATACAGAAAATCTAGAAAAAAGTTCTATTCAGTCAACTTATAGTTTGACAAAATTGGAAAGAAGAAAAATTAATCTTCCTCCAAACAAGTACCAAGAAAAAATGTGGGAACTTTCCATGAATCCGTTGACTGGAAAAACTGAAATTGATAATTTATTTGAACTTCAATATGATTTAAATAAAACAAGAAATTCTTCCGTAAAGAGTTTTAGTGTTCCTGGAGAATCTGAAGATATGAAATGGATGAGTAGGGGTCCTAATAATGTTGGGGGAAGAACAAAAGGGTTAATGTTCGATCCAAACGATGAATCTGATGAAACAGTATTTGCTGGCGGAGTTAGCGGAGGACTTTTTAAAAACACTAATATCTCAGATGGTAATACATCTGAATGGATACATATTAAAGGTGTTCCAGAAAATATTCCTGTATCTTCTATTGTTTACGACCCGAATGATTTAAAAAACTTTTTATGTTGGGACTGGAGAATCTTACACTGGTGCTGAAGCCTTAGGTAATGGATTATGGAAATCATCTGATGCCGGAGAAACTTGGACCAATGTTTTTGGAGGTAAGTCTGAAACTGAAACAGTTTACAGAAGTGAAGGGAATTTTCTTAAGATTAATAATATAGAATTAGGGCCATACACCTATATAGGTGCAGGTTTTGGGCCTTCTTTAACCTCAACTCCAATTACAGCTGATTTAGTAATTGCTGATGATGGTGATGATTCTGGAGACGCTAGTGACGGAATCGGCGGTTCTAAATACGATGCATGTCAAACTCTTTCTAATGGATCTGCAATTAATGGAAAAATTGCACTTATTGAACGAGGAGATTGTCCTTTTGTAGATAAAGTTAGAAATGCTCAGCAAGCTGGTGCAATAGCTGTTGTTGTAATGAACAGAAACGATGGAAGCCAAGAGAATTGGAATTCAGCTCCAATTACAATGGGAGGTAGTAATGCAGAAGACATAGCCATTCCTTCTGTAATGATATCGGCTACAGACGGAACTAGACTTAAAAGTAAGTTACTGAATAATGAAACTATAAATGTTTCATTATCACTTGAAACATTAGCTTCAGCTGGAAGAACAGTAAGTCCAGGTATATTTTACATAAATGATGTTGTGGTTAGAGATAATGATGGCATTTCTGAAGTAATTATAGCCGCTGGAGTATCCTCTCATAGAGATGATACAAATCACTTGTTTGGGGTTGACGATTACGGAATATGGAAATCAACTGATAATGCTAATTCATGGGATAAAGTTCCATTCAATATTGATGGTTCTGCTTATTCGTATCAACCAATGGATTTAGAACTTGCTCCTAACAACAAATTATGGGCTTCTACAACTTCAAATCATAGAGGGTCAGGTGGAGGAACTATACTTGTAGCAAATTCAGATATTACAGCTTTTACTACAAAACATACTATTACATATAATGATGGTGCTGACGTAGCAAGAAGAACTGAGCTTGAAATCGCGTCAAATGGAGACATTTATGCTTTAGCTGCAGAAAATCCTGTGACTATTATTAAATCTACAAATAATGGTGAATCGTTTACTCCTTTGACTCTACCTGATGATGCTGATGGTAATATTGAGGCTAATGATTTTACTAGAGGACAATCATTTTATGATCTTATGATAGAATCTGATCCTAATAATCCCGAAACTATTTATGCTGGAGGTATTGATTTGTTTAAATCCACAACTGGAGCAGAAAATGCTTCTGCAAATCCATGGGAACAATTCACACACTGGTACAAAGGTTTTGGACAACAATTTGCTCACGCCGATCAACATAATATGGCTTTTGGAAATTACGATTCATCTAAAAAAATATTTGGAAACGACGGTGGAATTTATTTTAGTCAATCAAACGGAACATCTGAAGAAATTTCATCTAGAAATTACAATTATGTAACTGCTCAATTTTATACAATTGGAGTTGCACCATCGGAAATGTTTAAAGATTTAAATAAACAAATATCTGGAAGAGATCTTTCTAGTTGGACTACCAGAAATAAAGTAGTTACAGGTATGACTGATGTTTTTCTAGCTGGAGCTCAAGATAATGGCACTCAATTTCAAACTGATAGAGAAAATAAAATAACCTCTAGTATTGATGTTTCTGGTGGAGATGGAGCAGCTTCAATGTTTTCTCAAAATTTAGACAAACCTTATTTTATTGCAAATTATGTATATAATAACTCTGTAGAGGCTTATGATTTTAAAAGCAACAGTAACTTTAATATTAATAATGAAAGCGGTAGTAATGGAGACTTTATTAATGTCCAAGCATTAGACTCAAATTATGGAATTATCTATTCTAATTATACTGGATCTAATTTTGAAATAATATCCTATTATGATTGGGACAATTTTGCTGAAGCAGATAAAAATACTAATGCACCTAGTCGTATACTTCAAAGTGGAATGATGACTGCAAATATTTCTGCATTAACAGTTTCACCACACACAACTAATTCTTCAACTTTAATGATAGGATTAGAAAACGGAGAAGTTATTAAAGCAGAAAATGCAAATACAGCGAGTCCTACTTATACTAATATTACTGGAAATCAATTTCTAGGAAGTGTATCTGATATTGAATTTGGTCTTACAGAAAATGAAATTTTTGTAACCTTCCATAACTATGCTGTTAAAAATATATTTTACTCAAATGACGGAGGAGAAACATGGTCAAATAAAGAAGGTGATATTAATAATGGTGGTCTTCCAGATATTCCCGTGAGAGCAATTTTACAAAATCCTATTGTTCTAAGCGAGGTTATTGTTGGAACTGACTTAGGAGTTTGGTATACAAAAAACTTTAATGACGAATCTCCAAAATGGTATTCTGCTTTTAATGGAATGAGCAACGTTAGAGTTACAGACCTTGATATGAGAGACGATTATAAAGTATTTGCTTCAACCTATGGAAGGGGCGTTTTTTCATCTTACTTTTCATCAGATGGTCCATTACTTCAGTTAAGTACTCCAGAAGCTAAATTAACTATTGGACAAGGTGAAACTGGATCTTTTGTTGTAAAGCACAGAGTTTTTTCAAGCTATGACTTTGAAACAACATTTTCTGTAGAAGGTTTACCTGACAACAGTACTTTATCTTACTCTCCTTCAAATCCAGTTACCATAAACAGTGACGGTGAATTAACTATTGAAGTTACGGTTCCTGATACTGCGGAAGCTAAAAACTATCCTCTTATTATAAATGCCACTGCAGCTGGTCAAACAATTGAATCTACTGGAATTAATCTAGAAATACTTTCAAACGACTATGATAATGATGGAATAAAAAATAGTGAAGATAATTGTGAAAACACCTATAATCCAGATCAAAAGGATTACGATGGTGATGATATTGGAGACGTTTGCGATCCAAACCCTATTCCTAATGATACTTTTACTTTGTTTTATACAGATGAAGTGTGTAGATCATCAAACAATGGACTTATCGATCTTACAATTAAGGGAGATTTCGAAACTCCTTTTACTGTATCGATTACTAGTAATTTAAGCGGTTTTAATTTCTCGCCTGAAATAATTGATGCTAAAACTTGGCAATTGTCTGGCTTACAAGCTGCGAACTATGAGCTATGTCTAACTAACGATAGTTTCCCAAGTTATAAGCAATGCTATAATCTTAATATTGAAGAACCTGTAGACTTGAGTGTTCTTACTAGTATTAACAGAGAAAATAGACAAGTTTTATTAAATCTTAGAGGAAGCGACAGTTACAATATAATTTTAAATGGAGAATTAATTAAAACTTCAAGAAACAACATAGACTTATCATTAAAGGCTGGCTTTAATACAATCAAAGTAACAACCAACTTAGAATGTCAAGGTGTTTTTGAAGAATCAATTTTTATATCTGAAGACATTTTATTTAGTCCAAATCCTGCTGATGATTCCTCAAAACTTTGGGTAGGTGGAAATGACGACAATATTAATATGACTTTGTTTGATATATCAGGAAGAGTCATATGGACAAAAGACGATAAAGTTCCTTACAATAGATCTGTAAGTGTTCCTTTTTCTAATATGAAATCCGGTGTTTATATCTTACAAGTCGATTCAAAAACAGTAAATAAATCAATAAAAGTAATCAGAGAGTAATGAAAAAAGTATTATTATCTACAGTATATATTTTAAGTCTATTTTTAATCTCATGTGGAGGCGGGGACTCAGAAGGAGGAGGTAACGGAGGTGGTCCAGTGGATCCACCACCTACACCACAAAAACCTTCGAGAGCTGTTTTAAGTAAACCAGCAAATAACACAGAATGTTTGGAAGTTGATGCAGTAAAATTTGAATGGAATGCGTCCGAAAATACTACATCTTACACATTGAATGTTAAAAATTTACTTACAAATGAAATTAGCACCAATACAATTACTTCAACTTCAGCTGAAGTTACACTAACAAAAGGCTTTCCATACTCATGGCAAGTTATATCAACCAATTCAACAAGTTTTGTAGCTGAAAGTGATAAATGGAAATTTTATTTATCAGGTGAAGCGTTAAAAAATCATGCTCCATTTCCAGCAGAAATACTAACTCCAAAGCCTGGATCATCAGTAAGTTCTGGTAGTATATCATTGTCATGGTCCTTTTCTGATATTGACGCAAACGATACTCATAGTTTTGATCTATATCTTGATCAAAATGGAGATGATCCTGCTACAAAAAAGATTGTCTCTAATTATGGTGCTAGAAAAAGAACAGTTTCTTTAAATACACCTGGAGTTTATTACTGGAGAGTAGTAACAAAAGATAATCACGGAACATCATCTGACTCTGGTATATCAACATTTACTGTTTTAGAATAAATATTAAACGAAAGATAAAAAGTAATCGATTTCACTTTTAGTATTATAAAAATTAATACTGATTCTTATACCATTTCCTCTTTGAGAACAGATAACTTTGTTATCTAAAAGGTTTTTATATAATCTTTTATCTCCCTTTATATTAAAAATATTAGAATGATTATTTCTTTTTAAAATCTTAGTATCTAATAATTTTTTGGTTTTTAATTTATCTAAAGTATAGATAGAAAGTGAATTAATTTGTTTTTCAATTTTATCGATTCCATAATTTGATATTTTTTTTAAAGAAAAAAGTAAACTTCCAAAACTTAAAGTATCATGGTGTCCAGGCTCAAAGAAATTAAGGAAATTTTTCTTTTCTAATTTAAAATGAGAATTTAGAAATCCTTTGTTAAATGAAATAAAACCATTACCGTATCCCCCTAACATCCATTTATATCCACTACTAATTAAAACATCTATTAAGGAGTTTTTAAAATCAAAGTATTTAGTCCCGCAAAACTGTGTGCCATCAGCAATTATCAAAATATGTGGATAATCTTTCTTAATTTGTTTAATAAAATCTAAATCAATCAAAGTCCCATCTATGTGCTGCACAATTGAAAAAATAAGTAAATCTGGATTATGTTTTTTATTCCAATTAAAATCTGATTCTCAACATCAAAGTTATTCTTAACAAAAACATGATTTAGTCCTGATAAAGATACTTGACTAATTATACTAGTATAATCACCTTCAACTAATCAAAACTGTTCGATCAGATTTAATATTTTTTAATAATAAACTTAAACCAATTGAAAAATTTTGAACAAGAAATGTGGTCAAATCAATAGATCCTAAAAATTTATTTATTTGAATTTTGGTTTGATCCAATAAACTTTCATGATTTAGTCTAAACTGACTCCCCCTGTCTAAAAAATCAATTTCGTGATTATTCCTCCAACTAAGTAATTCACTGAACATGAGCCCTGATCTAGCTGTATCTAAATAAATTTTATTTTCTAAAGCAGGGAATTTCATTGATAATGATCATAAAAATTAATTATGTAATATAAAATATTATTTTTGTATCTCAATTTACAATTATGCTATTTAAAAACAATGATAGTTCTGATATTAATGAAGATCAAATTGCATTAATTGAATATGCTCAAAATAGAATAAAATCTAAAAAAAGACTCTTCTTTCACTTCTCTATAATGATTATTGGATTCATCTCTATGTTGACATCTAATTTAATATTTGAGTTCAAAAAAGATATTATTTTATTTGATTTCCCTTGGTCTTATTGGTTATGCTCCACATGGTTTTTTCTGTTTTTTATTCACTTATTTAATGTCTATGTAACCAATAAATTTATGGGTAAAAAGTGGGAGAAAAATCAAATGAAAAAATTGGTAAACAAACAACAAATTAAAATTGCTGAAATAAAAACTGAACTTGAAAAAGAAGCTAGAATTATTGCTGAATCTCAACTGTTTTCACAAAACAGTTCGAGAAATACGGTTACTTTAATTGCTGCTGCAAGTGAAAACAACATTATTGGCAAAGACAATAAATTAATCTGGCGTTTAAGTGATGATCTTAAACATTTTAAAGAATTAACAAAAGGACACTTTGTAATAATGGGAAGAAAAACTTTCGAATCAATGCCTAAGGCACTTCCAAACAGAACAAATGTAATTATAACTCGAAAAACAGATTATAAGGCTGAAAATGCAATAGTTGTAAATTCATTAGAAAAGGCGTTAAAAGTAGCTGAAAACGATAACCAACCATTTATTATTGGTGGTGGTGAAATATATAAGTTATCTATGGAAATAGCTGACAGAATTGAATTAACTAGAGTTCATACATCTATTGAGGGAGATACTTCATTTCCTGAAATTAATTTAGAAAAATGGCAAGAAGTTAAAAACGAAAAAAGACTTAAAGATGAAAAAAATGAATATGATTTTTCTTTTTTAAGATATGATAAAATCAACTAAATGAAAGCATATATATTTCCTGGTCAAGGATCTCAATTCACTGGAATGTGTCAAGATTTATTTTTAAAATATGATACGATAAAACCATTATTTATTAAAGCTGAAGAAATTTTAGAATTTGATATTTCTAAAATAATGTTTGAAGGTTCAAAAGAAGAATTAACCCAAACCAAAGTTACACAACCTGCTATTTTCATACACTCCATGGCAATCTTAAAAATTCTTGGAGAATCTTTTAAACCAGACTTAGTAGCCGGTCATTCACTTGGTGAATTTTCGGCATTAGTTGCTTCTGGGGTTTTAAATTATGAGGACGGGCTTAAGTTAGTTTCAATAAGAGCTAAAGCAATGCAAAAATCATGTGAAAAAACAAATGGCACAATGGCTGCAATTCTTGCATTAGACAATAATATTATTGAACAAACATGTAAAGAAATTGAAGGAGTTGTTGTAGCTGCAAATTATAATTGTCCTGGACAAGTAGTAATTTCAGGAGAACTAAATGCAGTTAAATTAGCTTGTGAGAAACTTAGTAACGCTGGAGCTAGAAGAGCACTTTTACTTCCTGTTGGGGGAGCTTTTCATTCAGAATTAATGATTGATGCAAAAAAAGAACTTTCATTAGCTATTGAAAAAGCTTCATTCAATGAGCCTATTTGTCCTATATATCAAAATGTAAATGCTAAGGCTGAAACATCAGTCGAGAAAATAAAAGAAAATTTAATATCTCAACTCACTTCTCCCGTGAAATGGAATCAAAGTATAGATCAAATGATAAAAAACGGAACAACACAGTTTATTGAAATTGGTCCTGGAAAAGTGCTACAAGGACTTGTGAAAAAAATTGATAGAAATACAGATGTTACTTTTCCTGAGCTGTAAAAAATTTATTTATTTTATCACAAATAAATCTGATTTGATCGTTATCTAATTCTGAATGCATTGGTAGAGAAATAACTTGTTCAGACATCATATTAGATATTGTGAAATCTTCTTCTTTATAATTTTTATCAGAATAAGCTTTTTGTTTGTGTAATGGAATCGGATAATAAATACCATGAGGAATATTATTGTCATTTAAGTATTTTGACAATTCATCTCTATTTCCACTTAAAACTCTCAAAGTATATTGATGAAAAACATGTGACTGACAATTATTTTTGGCAATAGGAGTTAATAAATTTTTATTTTGATTTAACTCTTTGGAATACAATAAAGAAGCCTCTTTTCTTCTTTCGTTGTAAAAATCTAATAATGGTAATTTTACTGATAATATAGCCGCCTGCACACTATCTAATCTTGAATTAACTCCTACGACATCATGATGATATCTAACATACATGCCGTGATTAACAATTCCCCTTATAGTATGTGCTAACTCATCATTATTTGTAAAAATTGCTCCTCCATCGCCGTAACATCCTAAATTTTTAGAGGGAAAGAAAGAAGTAGTTCCTATGTCTCCAATAGTTCCAGACTTTAGATTAGAATTATTTGACGATAAATAAGTAGATCCTATTCCCTGTGCGTTATCCTCTATAACATAAAGACTATTAGATTTAGCTATATCCATAACCTTATCCATATTAGCAACCTGTCCAAATAAATGAACTGGAATGATTGCTTTAGTTTTTGATGTAATTGCTTTAAGTATTTCATCACAATCAATGTTAAATGTATCCTCTTCAATATCAACTAAAACAGGTTTAAGCTGTAACAAGGCAATTACTTCAACAGTAGCAGCAAAAGTAAAATCAGATGTTATTATTTCATCTCCAGGCTGCAAATCTAAACTCATCAATGCTATTTGCAAAGCATCTGTTCCATTAGCGCATGGAATTACATGTTTAACGTTTAAATAACTTTCTAAATCGGATTGAAATTTTTTGACAGATGGTCCATTAATAAATGTACCGTTTTTAAAAATTTCTAACACAGAAGAATCAACTTCATCTTTTATAAACTCGTATTGAGTCTTTAAATCTACCATCTGTAATTTTCTCATAGCATGAAATTTGTGTAAAAATAAGAAAATACAGAGTTTTAGAATGAATATATTTGCAAAATACTAAATGAGTATTTTTGTAAGTCAATGAGGGTAATATACAACATAGCAATGGTTCAAATAAAAGCCCTTTTATTTGTGCTTAAATTTTTTAATTCAAAAATCAAATCTTTCGTTGAACAAAGAAAAAATGTTTTAAAAATTTTAGAGAATAATATTTCTAGAAATGACAATTACATATGGATACATGTGGCTTCACTGGGCGAATACGAACAAGGTCTTCCAATCTTTAAAGAAATTAAATCATTATATAAAAACCACAAAATAGTACTTTCATTCTTTTCTTCATCTGGTTACGAGGTTCGAAAAAACAATCCTATTAGTGATTTAACGGTTTACTTACCACTAGATACTAGTAGAAATGCAAAAAAATTCATTTCATTAATAAATCCAAAAATGGTATTTTTTGTTAAGTACGAATTTTGGCCAAATTATGTACAAAATTTAAACAATAATAACATCCCTACTTTTCTTTTAGCTGGTTTGTTTAGAAAAAATCATTGGTTTTTCAAATGGTATGGATTAGAGTTTTTAAATATCTTAAAATCATCCATAACACACTTTTTTGTTCAAAATAATGATTCAATGGATTTATTATTAAATCATAATATTACCAATTGCACGTTAATGGGAGATTCTAGGTTTGACAGGGTTAATGCTTTATTAGATCAAAATAATGATATTGAAAATATTAAAGAGTTTGTAGGAAATAAAATTTGTTTTGTTGCCGGAAGTACATGGAAAGAAGACGAATCTCTAATGGATAATTACATAAATGAAAACAATAACGATTTAGCATGGATTATTGCACCTCATCAAATCAACTCAAAACAAATAACGGAATTTCAACAAAGACTTAAATGTAAAAGCATTCTTTTTTCTAATTTAAATGAAAAAAATATTAATACATCTAAAGTTTTAATAATAGACTCTATAGGCTTACTAACTAGGCTCTATAGCTATTCTGATATTTCTTATGTTGGTGGTGGAATGAGTAACTCTGGATTACACAATATTCTTGAGCCTGCTGTTTTTAAAAATCCTGTTTTAATTGGTAAAAACTACTTTAATTTTCCCGAAGCCAAGGACCTTATCACTAAAAATGGAGTTATAAGTGTGAAGAACCCTAAAGAGTTTAAAAAACATTTAAATGAATTAATTGAAAATAAAAGAAAAAGAGTTGAAATGGGAAAAATTAATTTTGATTATATTAAATCAAATCTTGGTGCTACTAAAAATGTTATTTCATATTTAAAAGAAAGAAAATGAAAAAAATAATTCTACCAATTACAATTTTATTATCATTTATGCTAAATGCACAGAATCCGGTTGGAGCATGGGAAAGAGTTCATGTTTCTAAGGATGGAAAAGAATTAAAAAGCGTAGTCATTTTCTCTGAATCTCATCAAAGTATTAGTATCTATGAAAGTAAAACAGGAAAACTTATTCATTCAAATGGAGGTTCTTGGAAATTAGAAGGTCTAACTATGACTGAAGTTGTTGAATTTGATACTGATAATCCAGAGAGAGTTGGTAGTGCTGTGGTATTTGATATTAACATTGATGATCAATTTTTAGAAATAGTTGGCAGTGAAATGAAATTTTCCAGATTAGACAATGGAGCGCCAGGTGACTTAAGTGGTGCATGGCTAATGTCAGCTAGAATAAGAGATGGTAAAAAACAAGAAAGAGATATTTCTAGACCCAGAAAAACAATGAAAATTCTTTCTGGAACAAGATTTCAGTGGATAGCATATAATACCGAAACAAAAAAGTTTATGGCTACAGGTGGAGGAAGCTATTCGACTGTAAATGGCAAATACACTGAAAATATTGAATACTTTTCAAAGGATCTTACTAGAGTTGGAATGCAACTTGAATTTGATTATAATTTAAATAATTATAGATGGAGTCATAGGGGATTTAGCAGTAAAGGAAAGCCTATTGATGAAGTATGGATTCAAAGATAAATTAGATATCTTTTAATATTTCAACTAATTTTACACAAAATAAAATATGTCAAAAAAACCTTTAATTTTAGTTACAAATGACGATGGAATATCAGCTCCAGGAATTAGAACACTAATTTCTGCAATGAACGAAATAGGTGATGTAGTTGTTGTAGCGCCTGACAGTCCCCAGTCTGCAATGGGGCATGCTATAACAATAAATTCAACTTTGCATTGTAATGCTATAAAAATTGACAACGGTCCTCAAAAAGAATATTCATGTTCAGGGACTCCAGCAGATTGTGTGAAATTAGGAATAAATGAAATCCTAGACAGAAAACCTGATCTATGTGTTTCTGGAATTAATCACGGATCAAATTCTTCAATCAATGTTATTTATTCAGGAACAATGAGTGCAGCTGTAGAAGCAAGCATTGAAGGTATACCTGCCATAGGATTTTCCTTACTAGATTATAGTTGGGATGCAGATTTCGAAACTATAAAAGAATATGTAATTAGTATTACTAAAAAAGCTTTACGCCAAGGTATTCCAAAAGGAAATGCCTTAAACGTAAATTTCCCTAAATTAAAAAAGAAAGAAATAAAAGGAATTAGAATTTGTCGCCAAGCTAATGCTTATTGGGTTGAAAAATTTGATAAAAGAACAAATCCGCAAGGAAAAGAATATTATTGGCTCACTGGAGAGTTTATAAATAAGGACAAAGAAGAAGACTCAGATGAATGGGCGCTTGCAAATGGATTCATTTCAATTGTTCCTGTGAAATTTGACATGACTGATCATAACAATATTAAAAAGTTAAAAAACTGGGATTTTTAAATCAATGAAATATTACATAATAGCTGGAGAAGCGTCAGGTGATTTACACGGATCAAATTTAATAAAAGAAATTATTGAATTAGATCCAAGTGCAGACATTAGAGCTTGGGGAGGAGATAAAATGAAAAATGCTGGAGCTAAAGTTGTAAAACATTTTAAAGATTTAGCATTTATGGGTTTTTATGAAGTACTGGTTAACATAGTCACTATTCTAAAGAACATCAGCTTTTGTAAAAAAGATATTCTTGAATTCAACCCAGATAAAATAATTTTTATTGACTATCCTGGATTTAATATGAGGATCGCAAAATGGTCAAAAAAATATAAATTCAAAACTGTATATTATATAGCACCTCAACTTTGGGCATGGAACGAAAAGAGAATAAAAAATATTAAAAAACATATTGATTTCTTGTATGTTATTCTTCCTTTTGAAAAAGAATTTTTTGAATTAAAACATAATTACCCAGTAAAATTTTTGGGTCACCCATTAGTTGACAGTATTAGTAATTTTAAAAAAAACTACGACTCTTCAAAAGAACAAATAATATCAAATAAAAAACCGGTAATTGCAATTTTACCAGGAAGCAGAAAACAAGAAATTAAAAAGATTTTAAACACAGTAATTAAAATAGTTGAATATTTTCCCAATCATCAATTTATAGTAGCAGGAGCGCCAAACATTGAACTTAGTTATTACAATTCAAGTCTAAAAAATAAAAACATAAAAGTAATTGAAAATAAAACTTACGAGCTTCTTTCAATATCAACTGCAGCTATTGTAACAAGTGGAACAGCAACTCTGGAAACTGCATTATTCAAGGTCCCTCAGGTGGTTTGCTACAAAAGCAGTTATTTTAGTTATTTTATTGCTAAACTAATCGTGAAAATTAAATATATTTCACTTGTAAATCTTATAATGGACCAGCAAATCGTTAAAGAATTAATACAGCAAGATTGTAATAAAGTTAATATCACAAATGAACTTAAAAAAATTTTAGATTTAAATCACAGAAAATCATTGCTAATTAAATATGATGAATTAACTTCAGTTCTAGGAAATTATGGAACTAGTAAAAGAGTAGCTTTAGACATAATAAAAAAATAATATTGTGAAAATTGATGGAACAGATAAAAAAATAATTCTTGAACTTACAAATAATTCAAGAACACCAGTTTTAGAAATATCAAGGAAAATTGGTATTTCAGGAGCAGCAATTCATCAAAGAATAAGAAAGCTAGAAGAATCTGGTTTAATTAGTGGACATCACTTAAAATTAAATCCGAAAGTATTGGGTTACTCAACTCTAGCGTTTGTAGGTGTACATTTTGACAAAGCTGAAAGAAATTCTGAAGCAATAAAATCTATGAAGAATATTCCTGAGATTTTAGAATGTCACTACACAACTGGTAACTGGAGTGTTCTTATAAAAATATTATGTAAAGACAACGAAGATTTAATGCTGATTTTAAATAAAAAAATCCAATCTATTAAAGGAGTTTCGAGAACAGAAACATTTATTTCCTTAGAACAACAAATCGATAGACAAATAACTATTTCTTAGAATTAATTATAAAGAATAATATAATTAAAGTCAATATTACAGAAATAAAATTACCAACTATCATTGACAAACTTTCCAAATTAATTCCATGTATAAACCATAAAGCTAAACCTGAAACATATAAAAGATAAGTAGTAAGAGATAAACCATCAACAGATTTAGTTTTAAAAACCTTTAATACTTGTGGAACGAAAGCAATTGTTGTTAAAAATGCAGCTGCAAATCCAATTATTTCACCCCCACTAAATAGCCAATCTAACATACTATATTTATTATTTTACCCGGAACAACTATGATTTTTTTAATATCTCTTGGATTTAAATATTTATTTAGTCTTGAATCTTCTTTCAAAGTCTTTTTGATTTCTTCTACATTCAAAGATAATTCTAAATTCAATTTGAACTTCATTTTTCCATTAAAAGATACTGGGTATTCAAATGAAGTTTCCTTTACAAATTCTGAATTAAAAGCTGGGAAATCTTCAAAAGATATTGTATTCGAATTCCCTAACTTATTCCATATTTCTTCGCAAATGTGAGGAGCAAATGGCGATAACAAAATTGTTAAATTTTTTAAAATATGCAGATTATTACACTTTATTGAACTTAATTCATTTACACAGATCATAAAAGCACTTACCGAAGTATTGAATGAAAAATTATTAATATCCTCTTCAACTTTCTTTATTGTTTTATGTAAAATCTTTAAACTTTCTTTTGACGGATTTTCATTACTAACATAAAATTTATCTGTTGAATGAAACAAATTCCAGTATTTTTTCAAAAAAGAATATGTTCCTGAGATACCTGCAGTATTCCATGGTTTGGCTTGTTCAATTGGACCAAGAAACATTTCATATAATCTTAGAGTATCTGCTCCATAATCATTACAAATTTGATCAGGATTTATAACATTATATTTAGATTTTGACATTTTTTCAACTTCTCTATGCACAATAAATTTACCATCAAAAGATTCGAAATTTGCATTGTTAAATTGAGGTTGCCAATTTCTAAGAGCATCTAAATCTAATTCGTTATTTATATTTACAAATTGTACATCAACATGTATTAGTTGAGTTTTAACATCTTTGACTACACCTTTAGAAAAATAATTATCTGTTCCTACTTCTCTTGAAATAAAAGCGCTATTTCCAAGAATCATTCCCTGATTAATTAATTTCTTAGCATAATCTTTTACAGGTACTAGGTCTAAATCATACAAAAAATATTGCCAAAATCTTGAATATAATAAGTGTCCTGTAGCGTGCTCACTACCACCAATATATACATCAACTTCCTTCCAATAATTTAGAGATTCTTTAGATGCAAATTCTTTGTTGTTATTTGAATCCATGTATCTATTAAAATACCATGAACTTCCCGCCCAGCCTGGCATTGTGTTAAGCTCTAATCTAAAAACAGTTTTATTATCGATTAAAGAATTAGCTACAACTTTGTTATTGATAGTGTCCCACGCCCATTCTTTTGAATTACCTAATGGTGGTTTACCATCTTCTGTAGGCAAATACTTATCAACATCTGGAAGAGCTATAGGAAGATGATTTTCATGAATCATTACAGGGAAGTTATCCTTATAATAAACGGGGAATGGTTCTCCCCAATACCTTTGTCGACTAAAAACAGCGTCTCTAAGCTTATAATTAATTTTGTGAACACCTTTATTTAATTGTTTTAATTTTTCGGTAGCTAAATTTATACCATCCTTATAATTCAACCCGTTCAAAGATTCTGAGTTTGTCAAAACAAATCCATCTTTACTTTGAAAAGCCTCTTTAGAAATATCTTTGTCAAGAAAAATATTTTTTATAGGTAAGTTGAAAAACTTAGCAAAGTTATAATCTCTTTGATCACCACACGGAACTGCCATAACAGCTCCTGTTCCGTATCCTGCTAAAACATAATCAGAAATCCATATTTCAAGCTTTTCATTATTAAGAGGATGAATAGCATAGGCACCAGTAAAAACTCCGCTAATTGATTTAACATCAGACATTCTTTCTCTTTCTGTTTTTTTACTAGATTTTTGTATATAATTATTTACAGAATTTAAATTTTTATCTGTTGTTATATGTTTAACAAAAGGATGTTCAGGAGCTAATGTCATAAAAGAAACTCCGTGTATTGTATCTACTCTAGTTGTGAAAACTTCAATTTGTTTATCAAAGTTTTCTACATCAAAACTTACCATGGCTCCCTCAGATTTACCAATCCAATTTCTTTGCATTTCTTTTAAAGGCTCCGGCCAATTTATATCATTTAGTCCGCTTAAAAGTCTTTCAGAATATGCGGAAATTCTAATGCTCCATTGAGTCATTTTTTTTCTTAATACTTCATGACCTCCTCTTTCAGATAATCCATCTATAATTTCGTCATTTGCAAGAACAGTTCCTAGTTTAGGGCACCAGTTTACATCAATTTCTGACAAATAAGCCAATCTATAGTTAAGTAAAATTTGATCTTTTTCATTAGAACTAAACGAGTTCCATTCTTTGGAATCAAATTCTTTAATATCTTCACTTTGACAAGCATAAATATTGGCATTACCATTTAATTCGAAAATTGATATTAATTCAATTATATCTCTAGATTTATTAATGTTTAAATCATACCAAGAATTAAAAAGTTTTATGAACATCAACTGAGTCCACTTATAATAGTTTTTATTTGAAGTTCTAATTTCTCTAGACCAATCGAATGAAAATCCTAATCTATCTAATTGCTCTCTATACCTTGAGATGTTTTCATTTGTAGTCTCTAAAGGGTGTCTACCGGTCTGAATAGCATATTGTTCTGCAGGAAGGCCAAAAGAATCGTATCCTTGAGGATGCAAAACATTAAATCCTTTTAATCGCTTATATCTTGAATAAATATCACTTGCAATATAACCTAATGGATGGCCAACATGAAGTCCAGCTCCAGAGGGATAGGGAAACATGTCTAATATATAAAACTTTGGAAGTTTGCTGTTATTTTGAGCTTTGAAAGTATTATTTTCAGCCCAGAATTTTTGCCATTTATTTTCAATTTCCTTAAAGTTATACAACATGCTTAAATTTAAAGTAACAAAAATACATTTATTGTACGAATAGGAAAAGTTTAAACTACATAACCTATTGAATTAAAAAGGTTTAGTATTTTTACTAAAAATATAATACAACTCTAATTGGCTATTTCTAAAAACAGAAGACTTTTAACATCATACTTTTCAGTAGTATTAAGTATTTCAATTGTTTTATTTATGATGGGTGCTTTTTTTTTAATCGCATTTAATGCTAATAAGATATCCGACGATTTCAAAGAAAAAATCCCAATAACAATTTATTTAAAAAATAATGCTAAAAAAATAGAGATAGAACAACTGATTAAAAAACTTAATTTAAAGGATTATACCAATTCTTTAAACTATATTTCAAAAGAAAAAGGAGCCGAAATTTTAATAAATGAAATTGGTGAGGATTTTATTGAATTTTATGGAACAAACCCTCTTTTAAACTCTATTGATGTATTTCTTAAATCTGAATTTGTAACAACTTTAGTTTTTGATGAAATTTCAAGCGAACTTAACAATACAGATTTTATAGATGAAATCATTTATGATGCTCCATTAGTATCCTTGATTAATGATAATATCAATAAAATTAAATACTGGATTTTAGGTATTGCTATGTTTTTTCTAATTATTTCAATTGTAGTTATTAATGGCTCAATTCGGCTTTCGATATATTCCAATAGAATGAACATTAAAACTATGCAAATGGTTGGAGCAACAAGAAAATTTATAAGAAAGCCCTTTATAAACACTCATGTTAAATTAGGGTTAATAGGTTCTTTAATAGCAGTCATCATGTTAAGTTCGTCTCTATATTACATTCAAAATAACTTCGAATATTTTAACTTTAAATCAGAAATGACTTTAATAATTTCAATGTTTGGGTCAATTTCAGTTTTTAGTATAATTATCACTTATTTATGTACTTTTTTTGCAACTCAAAAATTTTTAAAAATTAAAATAGAACAACTTTACTAATGAAAAATAAAAACTCAAATAAGAAAACATTTGTTTTTGGAAAGAAAAATTATGTAACAATGCTTATTGGATTAGCATTTATTACAATTGGTTTTATTCTTATGTCGGGTGGAGGCAGTGAAGATCCTAATGTGTTTAATCCGGAAATATATAATTTCAGAAGAATAAAATTAGCTCCAACACTTGTTTTAATTGGATTTGGAATTCAAGTTTATGCTATTCTATTAAATCCTAGTAAAAAATAAATGGATTATTTTGAATCTATTACTTTAGGGATTGTTCAAGGATTGACTGAGTTTTTGCCAATATCTTCTAGTGGCCACTTAGAAATTTCAAAAGCAATTTTAGGAAATGATTTTTCTAATAAAGAAAGTTTACTTTTTACAATAGTTTTACATTTTGCTACAGCATTGAGTACTATTGTGTTTTTTAGAAAAGACATATCACAAATTATTTTAGGCTTATTTGATAAAAATGATAAAGAATCCTTTAAATTTTCAATATCCATAATTATATCAATGATTCCTGCAGTACTAATTGGTCTTTTTTTTGAAGAAACTATTAATTCATTCTTTAACGGAAATTTAATTCTAGTTGCAGCAATGCTATATGTTACTGCTCTATTATTATACCTGTCAGATGTAATAAAACTTGATAGTAAAGAGATTAGCTATAAAAATAGTTTTATAATTGGTCTAGCTCAAGCAATTGCAATTCTACCAGGAATATCAAGAAGTGGAGCAACTATTGCTACTGCGGTAGTGATTGGAATTGATAGAGAAAAAGCTGCAAGATTTTCATTTATAATGGTTATCCCTTTAATTTTTGGAAGTATGGCAAAGTCAATTATAGACAATGGAATTGTATTTGAAAACTTTGATTTATTTTCAGTTTCTCTTGGCTTTATATCTGCATTCATTACAGGACTTATAGCATGTAAGTGGATGATATCTCTAGTCAAAAAAAGTAAATTATATTATTTTTCAATTTATTGTTGTATTGTTGGATCTATAATTATTTATTATTCTTTAAAAAATGGAATTTAATAAAGAATCATTTTTAGAAGGCAAAATACTTTTAATTTATAAACCTTTAAACTGGACTTCTTTTCAAGTTGTTAATAAAATAAGATGGCTAATTAAAACCACATTTAATATTAAAAAAATTAAAGTAGGTCATGCTGGCACTTTGGATCCTTTAGCTGACGGATTACTAATAATATGCACTGGAAAGATGACTAAAAAAATTGACCAGTTTCAAAAATTAAATAAGACATACACAGGTAAGTTTTTTTTAGGAGCCACTACTCCTTCTTATGATTTAGAAACTGAAGTGAATTCAAAAAAATCTATTGATCATATAACTGAAAAATTAATTTTAAAAACAATTGAAAGCTTTAAAGGTAAAACTATTCAAACTCCTCCAATATATTCAGCAATAAAGCACAAAGGAAAAAAATTATATGAATTTGCAAGAAAGGGCGAAACAGTAAAAATTAAAGAAAGAGAAATTTTAATTTCAGAATTCTTGATAACAAAAAAACAACTTCCTGAATTAGATTTTATAGTAAACTGTAGTAAAGGAACCTACATTAGATCATTAGCTAATGATTTTGGAAGGAAATTAGAATGTGGAGCCTATTTGACAGAAACTAACAAGAACAGCTATAGGAGATCATTTATTAAAGGATTCTATTTCAATTGAAGATTTTGAAAAGACTCTAAGTTAGAAAGTTTAAAAATTGTTCTCTTGAAATTTCCTCAGCTCCTAAAGATTTCAAATGTGCGCTTGGAACTTGGCAGTCTATCAACTTATATCCATTTTTAGTTAGTTCCTTAATTAAATGAATAAATCCAATTTTACTAGCATTGTTTTCTTTACTAAACATACTTTCTCCACAAAAAACATCACCTAAATCAATTCCATAAAGTCCACCAACTAATTCAAAATCTTTCCAGACTTCAACTGAAAACGCATGACCTTCTTTGTGTAAAAGATTGTATGCTTTTTTTAATCCTTCAGTAATCCATGTTCCGTTTTGACCAAATCTTTTAACTGATGCACAACATTCCACAACCTGGTCAAATGACTGGTTAAACGTTACATTAAAACTACCATCTTTTAAGATTTTTTTAGTTGATTTAGAAATTTTCAACTTTGCTGGAAATAAAACCATTCTAGGATCTGGACTCCACCAAACTAGATAGTCATCACTTTCAAACCATGGGAAGATCCCTTGCTTATAAGCCTGTAATATTCTTTTTGGATCTAAATCTCCACCAATAGCAACTATCCCATCATTATTTGCTGATAAAGCTGACGGAAATATATGTTCGCTACTTAATTGATGCATTTATTAATTAAAAAGGCAGATCATCTGGCTCATTATCGCTTATATTGTCTGCTGGTTCAAAAGCATCAGCTGGCGGAACAGGAGGAATACTTGATTCTGAATCATCTGTCATAACCTTTTCAATTCTCCAGCCTTGAATTGAGTTAAAATACTTCACTTCTCCTTGTGGACTTTCCCATTCTCTTCCTCTTAAATTGATGTCTACTTTAACTGATTCGCTAACTTTATAGGAGTTTAAAATATCGCACTTATCCTGAATAAATTCAATTAAAAGGTCTTGTGGGTATTGTTCTTCTGTTGTTATAACTAATTCTCTTTTTCTAAATCCGTTACTTCCGTATTCTTTTGTTTCGTTAATTAGTTTGATTTTTCCTGTAATATCCATTTTGTTAAATAATTTTTTATAAAATTAAAGAATTTTTAGTCCTTATTTTAAGTAAATAAAAGATTTATAATCAATAATATTAACAACTTGATCAAAATAAAAAAAATATGATCTTTTATAAGAACAAATTTATTGATTTAGCCAGATCTTTAAACTCTTTATCAGACACTTTAACTTTCTTCTTGAAATTAACATCATCCATAGAATTTAATGGAATTAAATGGACGTGAGCATGAGGCACTTCTAGACCAATAACAGAGACACCTATTCTTTTACAAGAAACCGTTTTCTTTAATGCTTTAGCAATTTTTTTAGAAAAATTCATTAAATCTTTATAATCATTATCATCTAAATCAAAAATAAGATCTACTTCTTTTTTAGGAATACAAAGCGTATGGCCAAATGCATTTGGATTTATATCTAAAAAAGCAAAGCAATTAGATGTTTCTGCTACCTTGTAACAAGGTATTTGTCCGTTTATAATTTGAGTAAAAATAGAATTCAAGATTTATCTTTCAATAGAAATGATTTCAAACTTAAGAGTTCCGTTTGGAACTATTACTTCGGCAACTTCACCTACTTTTTTACCTAAAAGGCCTTTGCCAATTGGTGAACTAACAGAAATTTTTCCTGATTTTAAATCAGCTTCACTTTCTGCAACTAATTTGTAATTTAATTGCATTTGGTTATTTAAATTCTTGATTTTAACCTTGGAAAGAACCAAAACTTTACTAAGATCAAGTTGAGATTCATCGATTACCCTAGCATTAGAGAAAACCTCCTCTAACTTCGATATCTTCATTTCTAACATGCCTTGAGCCTCTTTTGCAGCATCATATTCAGCATTCTCACTTAAATCTCCTTTATCTCTAGCTTCGCCTATTGCATTTGAAGCCTTTGGTCTTTCAATATCTTTTAAATGACTTAATTCATCTTTAAGTTTTTTTAAACCCTCTATTGTATAATAAGAAACATCGCTCATAATCATTATTTTAAAACAAAAAATCCCTATTTATTTGGGATATAAAGCTAATATACGAAATTATTAAATCTATAATATTTTGATTAATTTCATCAAATGATGATACGTATAAAAAGTATACTGATTTTGTCTTTTATTTTGGTCACTTCATGTTCAAAAAATGAGATAAATAGAAATCCATATCTTCAAAACATCAGTTTTGAAAAAACAATAAACCTTAATTTGCCACAATACGATAATTTAAATTATAATGGTGGAGCAGTTTATTTAAGTTCGGGCGGAATAAAAGGATTAATCTTATTTAATTTTAGCAATCAGATATTTGCTTGGGAAGCTAGTTGTCCTAACCAGTATCCTTCGTCATGTACAACAATGGAAATAGACGGAGTACAAACAGTTTGTAATTGTGATGATTATAAATACAGTTTAGCAACTGGACAATTACTTTCAAACTCTGAAAATGATTCCTATCCGATGAAATTATATTTTTCTGAAAAAAATGGTAATTCAGTCCGAATATCGAACTGAATTACCAAATTAAATTAGCAAATAATATTAAAATTTATAGTTTAGACCAAAAGAGATGTTTCTTCCCATTTCATGGATACCCATCTTTTTAAATCTTGACAAATGATCAAAGTACTCCGTATCTAATAAGTTATTAATAGACCAGACAAAACCTAAATTATTATTAGTTAGGTTAAATTCATGACTTCCTGAAAGATTCATCAGTAAATATGAATCTGTTGCAGTTTCAAACTGTCCAACATTATTTTGTTTTCCTTTAGAAATAATACTAATCTTATAATTATTATTATTAAAATCTAAATTAAACGCATGTTTAAAAGTAAAAGGTGATATAAATGGCAAGTAGCCACCCTCAGATTTTTCACCTGAAACATACTCTAACGATGTTTTGTAAGAAAGCCAATCTAATGAAGTAGATTTAGAAAAATAAAGTTCACCACCCATTAAAGATGCATCAGCTTGAGAATAATTATAAACTGGCATAGAATTAATTGTTTGTCCTGAAGGTTCTAAATAGATATAATCTTGAATTGAGTTATAAAAAACATCTAAACCAAAACTAGAGTCTGAATCAAAAGCAGAAATAGAAATATCCGTTTGAAAGTTTTTTTCCTCAATTAAATTACTGTCTCCAATTTCATATTGAGCAGTGCCGTGATGAACTCCATCTGAAAACAACTCAGAAAGATTAGGTGCTCTATAACCATTTGAAAAATTAAGTCTAAAAATTTTATTTTCAGAAAAATTTCTTTTAAATCCTAAAGATGATGTGAAACTATTATAATTCTTATCAAAACTTGAAGTTGTTATTTTTCTATTATCAGTTCTAAGACCAATTAAAACATCCCATTTTGAAGTATGTATATGAGACATAGCATATACACCAAAGTCTTTTTTATCAGCATTTGGTATTAATTCTTCCTCTGCATGATTAGTATTAGTTTGAGATAAAACATTAGCTCCAAAGATTAATTCTAATTTTTCAGTTTTTGGAAAAATATATTTAAGATCAAAAGTTGTTGTCTCTAAATCCATATTTAACGCAGGACCCTCTCCATGTTCGTCGTGATCATCATGGTCATCATCATGATCGTCGTCATGATCGTCATCATCATGCATCATCATCATCATCACCATGATCGTCGTCATGATCGTCATGTCCTTCCTCTTCGTGTTCACCAAACTCCTTTCTCTTGTTAGAACTAAATCCTAAAGTAAATTCAATCTCAGATTTATTATTAAAAAGAAGTCTGTTTTTCCAAGAAATCATAGTATTTGTAAGGTCTTGATAACTTTTTTCTTCTTCATGCTCATCGTGATCGTCATCATCATGATCATCATCATCATGATCGTCGTCATCGTCGTCGTCATGATCATCATCGTCATCATGATCGTCATGATCTTCCTCACCGTGTGGAATCCCAATTTCAGAATCATTAATATTGACTCTTAGATCTGAAATAAAATTATCTGACGTGTAACCTAACCCAAATTTTAAATCACTATTTTTAAAATAAGTGTTTTCTACTTCTCCATCAGGAGTGTTAAAATCCTTATTATCTACAAGACTGGCTTGAACCAAGTAAGATAATTTATTTAAACCTCCTTTAATTCCTAAGTTAGTTGTAAGACCTTGATAATTTGAATTATAAATAGTTCCTAGCTCTATTTCAGTTCCCTCTCCATTATAATATGAATCTGGATTTACGTAAACTACTCCACCAATGGCATCACTTCCATATAAAACAGACATTGGACCTTTAATTATTTCAACTGACCCAACTCCAAAACCTGAAATTTCCATTCCATGTTCAGCTCCCCATTGCTGGTTTTCAACTCTCATGAATTGATTAAAGACAGTAATACGATTAGAAGATAGACCTCTTATTACAGGTTTTGATATACCTGGACCTGTTGAAATTATAGAAAATCCTGGAATTTCTTGAACAGCATCAGAGAAGTTCAATCTTTTAATGTAGTTTAAATTATTAAAATTTAATTTTTTGACATTAAGTACATTGTTTTTGACAGACTCTTTAAAAGGTGTAGATACCACTACCTCATCGAGTTCTACAGAAATTATAGAATCATTTTCTTGAGTACTTTGAGCGATAATTTGATTAGTGCTAATTAATAGCAATGCCATTAAGGCAAATTTTGTAATATTTTTCATTTATTTATTTATTTATTTTGATTGATTTGATTGATAAAATTTAGCAATCAACTGGGGGGCCTCTGGAATCAAAATAATTTAAATAATTTGAAAAAACTATATAATTATAAGTCGTATTGTACTTATAATTAGTTGGAAATTCATTAAATGAATAATTATTATTGTCAGAATTAAATTCAATATCTAAACGAATAAAATCACATGTACAACAATCTATTTCAACTTCATGAAAGTGAAGGTTTTGCTCGGAACAAGTAACATGTTCTTCATATAAAAAATGATTTAAGCCAAAAACTGAAGGTAGGCTTAATATTCCAATAAGAATAAAACTTATTATACTCTTCACTCGGCAAAACTAATGAAATTTAGAATTTAAAAGTCAATCCTATTAAAAAATTTCTTTCAGCCTGTGGATAATATCCAGCTCCATCTAAAGTTTTAACCTGTCCAGGGGAAGACCATGTGTCGTCATAAGTGTAATAATATCCATTTGAAACGTATTCTTTATCAAAAATATTATTAAACAGTCCAGAAATTATAATTTGATCAAAAATCTGATTTGAATTTAAACTGAAGCTAAAGTTTATGTTATTGACAAAATAACTATCTAGAATTGAATTAACTGCGTCTGTATTACCCATAAATTGCTTTCCAACATACTTTGACAGAAAACTAATCATTAGCCTATCATTTGGAGAATATACAATTGAATTTGATGTAATAATTTCAGGTGAAAAGGATATATTAGTTTTACCAAAATCAAATATTTTTCCATCAAATTTTGATAAAACTTGTTGATTTTTATTGGAACTTAATGTAAGATTTGTATTTATTAAAAAATCTTCTGAAAGTTTCACACTTGCTTCTGTCTCAATACCCATTCTATAACTTGATCCACTGTTGGTTCGAATTGGAGTTCCTACATCGTCGAGTTCTCCTGTAAGAACTAATTGTTCATTGTAAAGCATGTAGTACGCGTTTAAGTTTAATCTTAAACCATTCTTTCTAAAACGCCAACCTAATTCGAAATCATTTAATTGCTCTGGCTTAATGTTTATATTACTTTCATAATCACTACGACTGGGCTCTCTGTTTGCTCTTGAATAAGAACCGTAAAACATTGAGGCTGGACTATGAGTTAACGATAAACCAAGTTTTGGATTGAAAAAACTATAAGATTGATCAATCAACATGTTAACCAAATCTGATGTTATACCTGAGGTTTTATAATTTAGATTTCTAAGCTGAAGATCTCCATAAAATTCTAATTTATTGCTTAACAAATAAGAAGCTTTTGCAAAAACACTAAAGTCTGTTTTTTTACCATTCCCATTATAATATCTATCTCTTAAAGAACTGTTTTTACTAAAATTTCTAGCCCAAATAACCTCGCCATAGTGATCGCCACTGTAGGTGCTGTAAGAGCTATTAAACATTAAGTTAAGCCTGCTTGTTTTGTAATTTGCTGACGCATTCAAAACATAGAAATTATTATCTAACCACCGTCGTCTTATTAAATCTGTTGTTCCTGTTTTATTTCCTTGTTCATCAATATCTGAAACTACTATTCCACCATATGTATCTATAGCATCGTCTTCCCTAAATTGTTCAAAATACCCTCTACCATAT
>CALJVK010000021.1 GCA_937773465.1 uncultured Flavobacteriaceae bacterium
TAGCCCCTTCTAAACCAGCCACGTCTTTAAATGAAGTTTTTACATCTGTTTTTTCATCAAAAAGTTTAGCTTTGGATTTTCCTATATTAAAAATTTGCCCACCTCCACCAGATCCACCAGCTGACATTTTTCTCATGATAAAAATCCAAATACCGATTATAATAACAAAAGGAAGCATAGATAATAATAGATCTCCCCAAATATTTTGCTCGGTAACATAATTAATGTCGATGGTTAAGTTATTCTCATCTTCTTTTTTCTTTAAGCTATTTTCAAAGTTCTGCAGATCACCAAATTCAAATTTATAATTTGCAGAACGACCAGATAATGAAAAATAAGGGTTTACCGATCCTTTATGAATTTCTTGGCTTGAAGCCTCATCAGTTAAATATACTTTAACCTCTCTTTTATTAACAATATCAATTTTTTCTACGTCACCCATAGAAACGTACTCAAAAAACTTTGATGGAGAAATTTGGTTAACTTCATTTGAAGCTAATCCACCAGAAAATGTTTGAAATAAAATGAATAAAAATATTACTCCACCATACAACCAATATGGATTAACTTTAGGGTTTTTTTTGTTATTTTTTTTATTGATCATTTATTATTTTTTAATCTTTAGATTTGACTTTAGTTAATTTTGCATCTCCCCATAGACTTTCAATATCATAATATTCTCTTTTATGCTTTTGAAAAACGTGGACAACTACATTTATATAATCCATTAAAACCCATTCTCCATTATCATTACCTTCAATATTCCATGGTTTGTCTTTAAGTTCCTTACTAACGTGTTTTTGCACTGAAGCAACTATTGCATTTACTTGTGTATTTGAGTTCCCTTCACAGATAATAAAATAGTCACAAACAGTATTTTCTAGTTCACGAAGATCTAATATGTTAATCTCTTTTCCTTTGATGTCCTCTATTGCCTCAATTATACTATATATTAAGGAATCATCACTATTTTTTTTCTTAACCACTAATCAATTTTATATTTGTGCAAAGTTATTATTTTTTTTACTTTAAACACATGAATATAATCAAACTTAATGCCATTGATTCAACAAATGATTATTTAAAGAATTTATTAGTTAAAAAAGCTTTAGATAATTATACAATTGTTACAGCAGAGTTTCAATACAAGGGAAAAGGGCAAGTAGGAGGTGTATGGGAGTCTGAGGCATCTAAAAACTTGATGTGCAGCATATATCTCTCCAATCCTACAATTAAATTGAATAATCAGTTTGATATAAATATGATTGTTTGCTTAGCGATAAAAAGATCGTTAAATAAATTTAATATCCCTCAAATTTCTGTCAAGTGGCCTAACGACATTATGTCGGGGAGTTTTAAATTATGTGGAATTTTAATAGAAAACATTGTTAAAAACAATTCTATTCAAGATATTATAATTGGTGTAGGAATGAATGTTAATCAAACGGAGTTTAATAATTTACCCAATGCTACATCTATTAAAAAAATTAGTGGTAAATTTTATGATACAGATGAAATACTTTCTCAAATTGTAATTGATATAAAATTTTATTTTAGCTTTTTACAGCAAGCTGGGCGTACCGAATTACAAAAGATTTATGAGGCTAATTTATATAGAATAAATAAAGTTTCAATGTTTAGACTAGCAGATGCAAATCTAGTTTCTGGTTATATTAAGGGGGTTAATGAGTATGGTAGGCTAAAAGTTATTATGGAAAATGATTTGGAAGAGACTTATGGGATTAAAGAAATTTCTCTTGTAAATTAATTTAATTCATCTTGTAGATTTACCATTCTGATGGATTAGTATTCCAAGATCGAAGTTGTTCAAGTTCAGCAGAATTTATATAATTATTTTTAAGCGCACATTTCACCAAAGTTTTATAATTACTTAATGTTTCTAATTTTATATTTTCATTTTTAAAATTTTTCAATGAAACGTCAAACCCGTATGTAAATATTGCTACCATTCCAGTAACTTTTATGTCTTGAGCTCTTAATGCTCTTACTGCATTTATACTACTTTTACCTGTGCTAATCAAATCTTCAATAACAACAACTTTTTGATTTGGTTCTATCTTTCCTTCGATCTGATTTTTTCTACCATGTTTTTTTGCTTCTGGTCTTACATATATAAATGGTAAATTTAAAAAATCAGCTACTAACATTCCAATACCAATAGCTCCAGTTGCAACTCCGGCAATTACGTCAGGCTTACCAAATTTACTCATTAAAAGGTTAGATAATTCTTCTTTGATTTCATTTCTTACACTAGGATAGGATAAAACTGTTCGATTATCACAATAAATTGGAGAATTCCAGCCTGAGGCCCATTTAAATGGGGCTTTAGGGCTTAGTTTGATAGCATTAATTTGTAATAAAATCTCAGCTATTTTTAATTCTGTATTATCAATTTGATCCATGTGTACAAAACTAATCAAAAATTAATATGTTTGCATAACAAATAATTATAAATGTATCAAGTATTTTACAAGAAAAAATTTATTTTATTAACAGATGTTATTGAAGAAGAAAAGGATTTTTTAGTTTTTCCAATTAAAAATGTGAAATTTAAAAAAGTAATTAAACTTCTAAACAAAAAAAATACAACATCGGTACGTTTATACCATAAAAATAAAGATAAGTTATTAAAATATTTCTTTAAATTAATTCCAACTGTAATAGCGGCTGGAGGTAAAATTATAAATTCAAAATCGGAAACACTCTTTATATATAGAAATGACAAATGGGATCTTCCCAAGGGTAAAGCTGAAAAAAATGAGCAATTACCACAAACTGCTTTAAGAGAGGTGATAGAAGAGACAGGTATTAAAGAAGTTTCAATTAAAAAACCATTAGATGTTACCTATCATATATTTAAAAGAAATAGCGAGTATAGATTGAAGGTAACATACTGGTTTGAGATGTTTAGCGAATATGAAGGTAAATTCAATCCACAACTAGATGAAGGTATTACCGATGTAAGGTGGATTAAAAAAGATGAATTGGAAGATATTAAAACAAATTCTTACCCAAACATAAGACTACTTTTTTAAAAGTAATCCTTTCTCACGCAAGCTGGAACTAATTTTGTATAATCTCCACTGTTAATAATTACTTCTCTTACAATTGATGAAGAGATATATGAGTTTTTTGCTGTTGTTAAGAAAAATACTGTGTCGATTCCTGTCAGTTTATGATTGGTCTGTGCAATTGCTTTTTCAAATTCAAAATCTGCAGGGTTTCTCAAACCCCTAAGAATAAAATCTGCTTTAACTATATTGCAAAAGTCAACTGTTAAACCTTCATATTCCATTACTTTTATTTTAGATTCATTAGTATAATGAGTATTAATGAATTTTTTTCTTTCGTCTAAACTAAACATGCATTTTTTTGAAGAGTTTATGCCAATTGCTACAATAATTTCATCAAATAAATTAATACTTCTATCTATAATATCACAATGCCCTAAAGTTAATGGGTCAAATGATCCAGGAAAAACAGCTCTTTTCATAGTTCAAAATTATAAAAATTAATTTAAAGCTTCATTAATTAAGCTTTCATATAAATCATTAAGAGAAATATTTGCTAATTTCACTTGTTGAGGTAAAATACTTTCTTTAGTTAATCCAGGTACTGTATTAACTTCAAGTAAGTAAGGGATTTCATTTTTAAAAATAAATTCACTTCTAGATAACCCTTTTAGACCCAAGCTTTTGTAGATTTTTAATGATTCTTTAATCACAATTGATTTCATTTTATCCGAGATTCTAGCAGGAGTTATTTCAGAGGATTTTCCCATATATTTTGCATCATAATCAAAGAAATCGTTTTGACTTACTATTTCGGTAATTGGTAAGCAAATTATTTCATCCTTAAAATTAATAACACCAACTGAAACTTCGGTTCCATTTAAAAAAGACTCTATCATGATTTTTGATCCTTCATTAAATGCAATTTTTAGTGCTTTATCAAATTCTTCAGATTTATAAACTTTACTGATACCATAACTACTCCCGCTTTTACAGGCTTTCACAAAACATGGTAAACCAACTTTTTTAATTATTTCTTTAACATCAAATTTATCATTAATGTTTAAAGAAATTGAATCTGCGGATTTAATATTGAATTTCTTTAAATAATTTAAACATTTAATTTTATCATAGGTAATTTTTGACTGAAAAGCCCCGCTACCTGTTACAGGTATATTTAATTTTTCAAAATAACTTTGTATTTCACCATCTTCTCCAGGTGATCCGTGGATTGCATTAAAAACACAGTCTATATAAATTAATTTATTATTTAATTTGAAAGTAAAGGACTCTTTATTTATTGATTTTTCATGATTTTCCGAATCAATATAAAACCATTTGTCCTTTAAAA
Source organism: uncultured Flavobacteriaceae bacterium (assembly GCA_937773465.1). Next base: position 4,384 of record CALJVK010000021.1, read on the forward strand.
TTACAACTCTAAAGCAGTTGAACTTATTTTTATCTAAAATATCAAATACTGCTTTTCCACTTTCCAAAGAAATTTTATACTCACTAGAGTAACCTCCCATAATGATTGCAATATTTTTTTTCATTTTCACTTTTTATTAAAAATATAAATTAATTTATAAATCTTATTTACATAAAAAAAAAATAACTCTAAAAATGCTTAGTTTTGCTAAATAACAAATAATAATGAGCTTTATTAAATTTTTATTCAGTTTAAATTTTTTTAAACAGGTTATATACATAATCTGCGTAATAATTTTTTTGATTGTTATTTCTGTTATATCCTTAAGTTATATTACTTTGCATGGAGAGTCTGTTAAGGTTCCGAATCTTATTGGAAAGACTTTGGATCAAGTGGATGTAGATTTAAAATCTATTGACTTGACTTATGTTATATTAGATTCTGCTAGATATAATTCTTCGTTTAAACCTTTATCAGTAATAGATCATCAACCAATAGCTGGTTCAAATGTTAAGATAAACAGAAAAATATACCTTACAATTAATCCATCTGGTTATAATGAAATAATTATCCCAAAAATAATTAGAACTACAATTCGACAAGCTACCCAAAGATTAGAATCTTCAGGTTTTATAATTGGTGAAATTGAATATGTTGATGATATTGGAAAAGACGAAATAATAGAAATTAGTCATAATGGTATAATAATTAATGAAGGAGATAAGCTACTAAAGAACTCCATAATTGATTTAATTTTAGGAAATGGAAAACTCTGAATCTTTATATCAGCACTATTCTTTTTCAGTTCAACCTGGTCAAGAGCCATTGAGAATAGATAAGTATCTAATGAATTTTGTTGAGAATGCAACAAGAACAAAAATTCAGGCTGCAGCCAAAGATGGTAGTATTAGAGTTAACGGAGAGGTTGTTAAATCAAATTATAAGGTTCGACCTCTTGATGATATAAAAGTTTTTTTTGAATACCCACCGGTTGAGAATTTATTATTACCTGAAAATATTGATTTAGATATAGTTTATGAAGACAATGATATAATTGTATTAAATAAACCTGCAGGTATGGTAGTACACCCAGGACATGGAAATCATGCAGGAACTTTGATTAATGGATTGATCTATCACTTTGATAACTTACCAAATAACTCATCTAATAGACCTGGTTTAGTACATAGAATTGATAAAGATACAAGTGGCTTATTAGTCGTTGCGAAAAATGACAATGCTATGACCAAGTTATCAAAACAATTTGCTGACAAAACTAGTAAAAGGGAATACGTAGCTTTGGTTTGGGGAAACCCCAAGGAGGATGAGGGGACAATAGATGAGGTAATTGGTAGAAACCCAAAAAACAGGTTGCAAAATATTGTTTTTAATGAAGAGGATAGTAATTTAGGTAAACCAGCAATTACTCATTACAAGGTACTAGAGAGATTTGGTTATGTTACTCTTATTAGCTGTAGGCTTGAAACCGGTAGAACGCACCAAATTAGAGTACATTTAAAATTTATTGGACACACCTTATTTAATGATGAAAGATATGGTGGAAATTTAATTCTTAAAGGAACTACATTTACAAAATATAAACAGTTTGTAGATAATTGTTTTAAAGTATTACCTAGGCAGGCTCTTCACGCTAAAAGTTTAGGTTTTATACATCCCACTTCAAATAAATTCATGGAATTTGAATCAGAAATACCTGATGATTTTAAACTATGTTTAGACAAATGGACTAATTACTCTAAACATCAAATGTAATTTTATGATTTTTTTTATTGTATTTATATTTTTCGTTTGTAATTTTAATTAAAATTATTTTATATGAAATTAGTTATTTCTCCAGCAAAATCTTTAAACTACACTAGTGAATTACCTACAAAGGAATTTAGTCAGTCTTGCTTTTTAAAAGAAGCAGAAATGTTAAATAATATTCTTAAAAATAAATCTCCAAATGATTTGTCTAAATTAATGAGTATTTCTAGTTCTTTAGGCGATTTAAATTATGAAAGAAACCAGTCTTGGAGTCTACCATTTAATCCCTCTAATTCACGACAAGCGATATATGCATTTAATGGAGATGTGTATAAAGGAATTGATGCCTATTCTATACCTGCGAATAAGATTGATTTATTACAAAACACAGTTAGAATAATTTCTGGTCTTTATGGAATTTTAAAACCTTTAGATTTGGTACAGCCATACAGATTAGAAATGGGTACAAAACTATCATTTGGAAAAAATAAAAACTTGTATGATTATTGGAAAGTTCAATTAACAAAATCAATTAATGAAGAACTTAAGCAAGGAGAGTTGTTTTTGAATCTAGCTAGTAATGAGTATGTAAAAGCAATAGATACTAAAGCATTAAAAACACCAATGATTACTGCGAATTTTAAGCAGCTAAAAAATGGTGAATATAAAACTATAGCTATATTTTCTAAAAGAGCAAGAGGACTAATGACCAGATATGTTATAGATAACAAGGTTGAGTCTGTGGATGAATTGAAACATTTTTCTCAAGATAATTACCGTTTTTCGGATAAACTATCCTCCGGAAATGAATTGATTTTTACCAGATAGTCTATTAATAAAAAAAAATTAAACTATGGATTTAAATCAATCTGATTGGAAATTACAATGTGATACAAATGAAAATTCTATAATAATTGATGTTAGGACTGAGCATGAAGTTGCTGAAGGAATTATTCCAAATGCAATTAATATTGATATTTATGATGGTCAATTATTTATAGATGAAATAAGTAAGTTAGATAAATCTAAGTCCTATTTTATATACTGTAAAGCTGGTGGTAGAAGTGCACAAGCCTGTTCCTTAATGAATCAATTAGGTTTTGATAAAACTTATAATCTTTTGGGTGGTTTTATGAACTGGAATGGTGAAAAAGTAATTTTGTAAATTATGGTTAATAAAATCACTCTAATTTGTATTTTTATAGTTCTGTTTTCATGTAACTTTTCCGGCACAATAATAAATGAAATAACTACTACTGATTTTAAATCATTGAATAGTGTAGAGAATATTCAACTTATTGATGTTCGGACAATTGAAGAATATAATACTGGTTATATTGGTGGAGCATTAAATATAGATTTTTATAAATCTAGTTTTGTTGACAGTATTAATGTTTTAGATAAATCAAAAACTACTGTTGTTTACTGTAAATCAGGGAATAGAAGTAGTAAATCTGCTTTAATGA